>JBDTAB010000179.1:0-3342 GCA_039924865.1 Gemmatimonadaceae bacterium
CGAGCATCTTCTTCTTTAGAATCACGATGGGATCACGCTGCATGCTCTGCTCCAGTTCGCCTTTCGAGCGATAGGTCCCGCTCGCTGCGTCCGACATGGAGTGACCCATGAACCGAGTCGTGCGAACCTCGACGAGCGTCGGGCGATGCTCCTTGCGCGCGCGCTCGACGGCAGCCGCGATCTCGTCATGCACCGTGTAAACGTCCTGTCCATCGACCGATGTCCCGATCATTGCGTACGCCGCTGCGCGCTTTACAACGTCCTGTTGTGCGGTAGAGCGGCCTATGGCCGTCCCCATGCCGTAGCGATTGTTCTCGATGATAAAGACAACGGGCAGATTCCACAGTGACGCCATGTTGAGCGCTTCGTGAAATGCGCCGATGTTCACCGCGGCCTCGCCGAAGAAGCAAACGCAGACCTGATCACCGCCGCGGTACGAAATGGCAAAGCCAACTCCGGTCGCAATTGGAATGTGTCCGCCAACGATGCCGTGGCCGCCCAGGAAATTCAGGCTGCGATCGAATAGGTGCATCGAGCCGCCCTTGCCGCCGGAACATCCCGCGGCGCGTCCAAACAGTTCGGCCATCACCGATCGCGGAGTCATGCCTCGTGCCAGTGCCTGCCCGTGATCGCGATATGCCGTAATGACATAGTCGTCGGGGCGAAGCACCGACATCGTGCCCGTGGACACCGCTTCCTGCCCGATGTACAGGTGACAGAAACCGCCGATCTTGCCGATCGCGTACGCTTCTGCGCTCTTTTCCTCGAAGCGACGCTGCAGCAGCATCAAGTGCATGTATCCGATTGCGGTGTCGCGAGCGCCTGCGTTCTTCGCTGGCGTCGGCTCCGCCGAATTATTCGTGTTTTTCTTGGCCATGACGTTTATACGTGCTGGTGAAGCTGTAAGCTGGGACCGTTATTCCTCAGGTCACCAGACTTGTGAGGATAGGAACGCGTCGTGCGGCACTGTACCGCCGCAGGTGGCGTGCCCGTTCGCCGCGTGGCGCGGCAGGAATGTGGAGTTCGGCAATGGAGCGTCAGGACTCGCCAACCCCGGCCGCCTGAACTTGCTCCCAGGCGTGATAGCTGCTCCGCACGAGTGGCGCTGATTCAACATGCCTGAAACCAAGTGACATGCCGATGTTGTATAACTCCCGAAATTCTTCCGGCGTTACGTAACGATCGAGAGCAATGTGCCCTTCGGAAGGGCGCAGGTACTGGCCAAGTGTCAGAATGTCGACGTCCACTTCGCGCAGATCTCGCATCACGAGCTCTACCTCTTCCATCGTTTCGCCCATGCCGAGTATGAGGCCGCTCTTCGTGGGAATATTCGGAGCCAGCTCCTTCGCGGTGCGAAAGATGTCCATCACGCGCGGATACCGCCCGCCGGGTCGGCACTTCTTGTATAGCCTGGGGACGGTCTCGGTGTTGTGATTGTAGATATCCGGGCCGGCCTCGAGAACCGTCGCAATGCTGTCGCGGTTCCCCTGAAAGTCGGGAACCAGCACCTCTACTGAGCAGTGCGGAAGCTTCGCCTTGATCTGCCTTATCGTCTCGGCGAAGATGTAGGCGCCGAAGTCAGGGAGATCGTCGCGATCGACAGACGTGATGACGGCGTGTCGCAAAGCCAACTCCGCGACGGCCTCTCCAACGCGAATGGGCTCAGCGATATCGTACGATGGTGGCCGTCCGTGGGCTACCGCGCAGTAGGCACAGTTTCGCGTGCACACGTCGCCCAGAATCATGAAGGTCGCGGTGCCATGCTCCCAGCATTCGCCAATATTCGGACAATGTGCTTCCTCGCACACCGTATGGAGCTTCAACTCGCGCATCATCTGCGTGAGCCTCGTGTAATTTGGACCGCCGGGCGCCCGAACCTTGAGCCACGACGGCTTGCGTTCCGGGAGTGCTTCTACCCTATGGCGGCCCATTATCTGGTAGAGAGAATCAGCCATAGCCTGTCAAATCTATCCTAATGACGGCCTGGCCGAAATCGAGATAGATCATGCCGAGGAGCCGTTCCGCACACGATGTCGCCAATCGCTTCAGCGGTGAGTGGCGCGAGCAGGATTCCGTTGCGGGAGTGACCGCAGGCGTAAATAACGCGCGGTCGCGCGGGATCCGCGCCAATTATCGGCAACAGATCAGGCGTCACTGGCCTGAGACCAGCCCAGCTGGAGTGGGCGGCGGCGCTGTCCAGCGCGGGGCATAAAGCGGCCGCGCGCGACTGTATCATCTCAAGACCCGCAGGGGTTGTCACCGCCTCGAATCCGGCGTTTTCCATGGTGCCACCGACTACGGTCACTCCGTCACTCCTCGGAATCAGATAGCCACCGGCGCCACACGTGACGTGCCGGATCGGTGCGCCCTCCAACGCGATCATTTGGCCGCGGACCGGCTTTACGTTTTCAGCGATCTGCCCCGACCCGGCGATCAGCGGCGTCCATGCTCCAGCCGCGAGCACGACGTAATCCGATGCGAATCGGCTCTCCATGGCGGTCAGGATGTTGCAGCCGAGTTCAGTCGCGTGGAGTTCTCGGCAATCCTCCCTGACCGTGGTGATTGAATTGTGGCCGGCAACCACAACGCTCAGCGCGTCCAGAAGTCGTAGTGGCTCGACGCAGCCGTCTAGCGGGTGATAAACCGCACCGAAGCCCGGCGTCAGCGCCGGCTCCTCGCTTGCGAGCTCTGCGGGTGACACCCATCGAGATGGGGATTCGAACGACCGTTCAAGCATGCCGAAATCGCTCTCGGTTAGCGCAACTTCGAAAATCCCGTCCACATTGAGCGGGATATGGCGGCCGGAACGTTCGGAGAGCTCCGTAACGAAGTCAGGGTAGCTGTCGCGCGACGCTTCGGCAAACGCTTGCACGGATCCCGATTTGCGCCCCACCGACGGCGCCAGCATGCCGCCGGCGGCGCTGGATGCGTTCCCGGAGTGCATTGTCCCCACTAGCCGCACCGACAAGCCTCGGTCAGCGAGCTCAATCGCCGATGTCAGCGCTATTATTCCTGTACCGACAACCGTGACGTCAGCAACCATTTGACGCGCTGTCGGTGTCGAAGTAGCGTAGGCAAACAAGCCGGAATTTCCGCGGAGCTTTCATGCTCCGTACAATTCTAAACGGAGACCCAAGCAATGCTGCGCACCATCTTTTTTCTCGGCATCGCACTGATAGTCGGCGGCATCGTACTCGGCGCCGTATTCGGACTCGCGATGATGGTTCTTGGAATCGCAATCAAGGTAGCGGTGGTCGGCGCGATAGCGTATCTGATAATTCGCGTCATCAGCCCTGATACGGCAGCGATGATCCGCAGCCAATGCCAGCGGAAGTCGTTTAA
>JBDTAB010000180.1:0-8247 GCA_039924865.1 Gemmatimonadaceae bacterium
ATGAACTGCGACGGATGTCATGGTGGCGGCGCAGTCGGTTGGGTAGGTCCGAGCCTCTCCGCCAAGCGCTGGAGATATGGCGGCAGCGACGGCGCCGTGTACCACTCGATCTACTACGGCCGGCCGAATGGCATGCCAGCGTTCGGGGGCATCCTTCCTTCAGATGATATCTGGCGGATCGTGACCTACCTTCGCACGTTGCCGCTACCTAACGACGTTCCAACGGAGTCGTGGCCATAAGGAACACGAAAGATGAAACGCCACGTGGTTCTCATGCGGTCACTTGCTCTCCCGCTATTGCTGATTGCGCAAGCACGCGTCGGAGCTCAACAACCGACTTCCGACTCGACACAGAGCCTGCTCACGGCGCTCGCGGGAATACATCTCTCTGGATACGTCGAAACGTCATACTCCGTCTCGTCGCACCCATCCGACAGCCTCATAGCTGGACGTTTATACGACCGATTCAACGATCAGTTCATGTTGAACGCCTTGAAAATTTCGCTCGACAAACCGGTCGACAGTACCAAGCTTGACGCCGGCTTTCATACCGACATCCTCCTCGGCCAGAACGCCACCCCGATCCAATCGGCCGGCCTCAAATTAGGCCCTCAGGGTGACCTCACGCAGTTGTACGTGGTGCTGAACGTTCGCACGGCTAACGGCCAGGGCGTTCAGTTCAAGTTTGGGAAAATGGTAAGCCTCCTTGGCGTTGAAACCTTGGACGCAGTGAACAATCCGGTATGGTCGCTGGGCTACCAGGCGGCGTTCCTCGAGAACGCAACCTCCACCGGACTCGACGTCAACCACCGTTTCAACGCGCACGTCGAAGCTGAAGTCAGGCTGGTGAACGGCGAGGACAAAGTGCGCGCGACCGCCGGACACAGATCAGTCGCGGCGCAGGTCCGCGTAACACCAGATTCAGCGTCTTATATCGCGCTACTCGGATACGTCGGGCCTCAGGAGCCAAGCAGCTGGGCAGACCGATACGGGTTTCAGGGAATCGTGCGGAGAACGGTGACGAAAACGCTCACAGCATGGATGCAGGGTGACTATGGACGAGAGTCGGCGAATTACGCACTGCCCGATTCAACCCGCGACGCAACATGGTGGGGCCTTGGAGGATGGCTGAGCTACGACTTCGCGCCGAAGGCCACGGTCGGCATGCGCGCCGACTACGTGAATGACGCCCAAGGTGCGCGCACATCAGGCACGCTCGGCTTTCCGGCCAACCTTGGTCAGAGAGTCGGGTCGGGTACGGTGACGCTCACAATAAGGAGCTGGCCGAGTGTCGCGCTACGACCCGAGCTGCGCTATGACCGGTCGAGCCTCGCGGCGTTCGGCGGCCATAACGACCAGTTGGTCGCTGCGGTTAGCGTGAACTACACGTACTGATTTCTATCGATGCCCGTCGATCGTAGCACGCCCCACCTGTGAGTAATCAACCGTCGCATTCCCACGATGGACTGCTCGCCACACTCTCCATCGCTGGCTTCGTCGTCGCCACATACCTTGCGCTCTACCAGCTGCATGTGTTCGACACAGTTTGGGAGCCGCTCTTTGGCGACGGTAGCCGGATCATTCTCCATTCAAGCGTGACGCGTATGCTTCCGGTTCCCGACGCCGCACTCGGTGCCGCCGGATATCTCGCCGAAGCCATCTGCGCTATCGTGCGCAAACGTACGCCAGCCTGGGTCGGGTACGTCTATTTTGCTCTCGTCGTTGTCTTCTTCCTTGGAAGTCTCACGCTTGTCGCCATGCAATGGGGCTATTTCCACGCGTGGTGCACATTATGCCTTGTTTCTGCATTGATATCATTCGCAATTGCTGGAATATTCGCGCGGGAATCAAGGGAGAAACGTGAACATGAGCGACAGTCATGAAACAGTAGTCATAACCGGGGCGTCCGCCGGAGTTGGGCGCGCCACCGTACGAGAGTTCGCGAAACACGGCGCAAACATCGGGCTTATTGCGCGCGGAGACGATGGGCTTGAAGGTGCCAGACGCGAAGTCGAGGCTGCAGGCGGCCGCGCGATGGTGTTCCCGGTAGATGTCTCGGACGCCGATGCCGTAGATGCGGCCGCGGCAGCCGTCGAGAATGAGTTTGGCCCAATAGACGTCTGGGTAAACGACGCAATGACGTCGGTGTTCTCGCCATTCAAGGAAATGACGGCGGCGGAGTTCAAGCGCGTCACGGAAGTCACGTATCTGGGCTTTGTTTACGGAACGATGGCGGCGCTCAGGCGCATGCTTCCACGCAATCACGGTACCATCGTCCAGGTTGGCTCCGCCCTCGCGTATCGCAGCATCCCGTTGCAGTCAGCATACTGCGGCGCAAAGCACGCGATCGCTGGTTTCACGGATTCAATTCGCTGTGAACTGATCCACGACAAGAGCAAGGTTCACATCACGATGGTGCAGATGCCAGCTCTCAACACGCCGCAGTTCGGTTGGGTCAAGTCGCGCCTGCCCGACAAGCCGCAGCCAGTGCCACCGATTTTCGAGCCGGAAGTTGCCGCTAACGCCATCTTCTGGGCCGCGCACCACCGTGAAAGGGAAGTCTGGGTCGGAATACCCACAGTCGCTGCGATCGTCGGCAGCAAGTTCATTCCCGGACTGCTCGATCACTATCTGGGGCGCACCGGCTACGCATCGCAGCAAACCGACCAGCCGGCAGATCCCAACCAGCCGAACAACCTATGGGAGCCTGTCGCTGGCGACCACGGTGCGCACGGCACATTCGATAGTCGCGCACACGCGTTCTCACCGCAGCTCTGGGCCGATGAACATCGCGGACTGCTCGCCTTGGGCGCGGTCGCACTCGGCGCAATGGTCGCCGGTCGGCGAAGCCGAAAGAGAAGCGACGCCAGGATCAATGACACAGAAGAAAACCCCGCAGAGGCCGTAAGCAAGGTGGCGTGATGCCAAGTTTTACGTGCAAACTGTCCGCGCCGACAACGCCACTTCCACATGTATGGGAACACACCATCGGAAGCGGCCACGCTGCGCTCGCACTGCGCGCGGATTGGCAACGACAACTGGAGCGCTGCCACCGCGAGCTCGGCGTGCAATACGTCCGCTTTCACGGGCTGCTGTGCGATCCCATGGACACGCTCATCTGCCAGGATGAGAAGTGGTTGTACTCGTTCTTCAATACCGACCGCATCATGGATTACCTGCTCTCGATCGGAGTGCGACCGTTCGTAGAGCTGAGCTTCATGCCGGATGCGCTGGCGTCGGGCAGCAAGACCGCGTTCCACTACCAAGCCAACGTGACAGCGCCATCCGATTACGCCGAATGGGCAACGCTCATAAGCAAGCTGACGCGCCACTGGATTGACAGATACGGAGCCGCAGAAGTCGGCAAGTGGTTCTTCGAAGTCTGGAACGAACCCAATCTTGCCGTTTTCGGTACTGGGAAACAGGAAGATTATTTCAAACTGTATCGCACCACGGCCGACGCAATAAAATCGGTGGACGCTTCGCTCAAAGTTGGCGGCCCTGCCACGGCCAACGGCGAATGGATAGACGCGTTCGTCGCATTCTGTGAGCAGAATCACGTCGCAGCGGATTTTGTAACCACGCATCAGTACCCCACCGACTCCTTCGGCAAACCAGGCGACGACACAGTCACTCAACTCTCCCTGTCCAAGCCCGGTTTCATGGCGGCGCGCGCGCAACAGTCGCACGATCAGGCCGGCGGACGCCCGGTTTACTACACCGAATGGAGTACCTCGTCCAACCCGCGCGACCAGTTACACGACGACCCGTTCGCAGCGGCATTCTCCGTCAACATCCTCATGAGCGTGTGTCGGCTCGTGAGCGCTTACAGTTACTGGACGTTCTCCGATATTTTCGATGAGAACTACATGCCATCCAAACCCTTTCAGGGCGGTTTTGGGTTACTGTCCATCGAGGGTGTACCTAAACCTGCGTACCGAGCATTCGAGTTGCTGCACCAGCTCGGGACTGACGAGTTACCAGTAGAGGGAACGCACGAGACCGTCTCCGCGTGGACTGTCCGTCGTAACAATGCTACCACTGTCCTGCTCACCAACCACGCGTTGCCACGGCATCCCATAAATACCGAGATGGTTCACATAGCACTGTCCGACGCACCGAAACCGATGGTTGCGTACGTCGAACGAATTGACGACGATCACGCCAACGCCAAGCGCGCGTGGCAGGAAATGGGCTCGCTGGAGTACCCTACCAGGCTGCAGATCGAGCAGATGGAGGTTGCGTCTCGTATTGTCCGGCAACCGATAGCCCTCACGTACAAGGACCGCACCGTGGGAATCGATATCTCGCTCCCGCCGCACGCGGTCGCCGCCGTCACCGTGGAGTTCGCCAATGACGCCCAGCGATAGCGATAAGCTGCTGGACACGGTTCAGAAAGAAACCTTCGAATATTTCGTCAAGGAGACCAACCCGGCGAATGGCTTGGTGCGAGATCGCACTACCGGCGACGCACCCGCTAGCATCGCCGCTACGGGCCTCGCCTTGGCGTCGTACCCAATCGGTGTCGAACGGGGATTCATGACCCGCGCCGACGCCGTCCAGCGAACCCTCACATGCTTACGTTTTTTTCACACCAGCCAGCAGGGAACCCAGAACGACGCGACAGGCAACAAGGGCTTCTACTACCACTTCCTCGACATGAACACGGGACGGCGCGTGTGGAAGTGCGAACTCTCCTCTGTAGACTCTGCATTCCTGATCGCTGGAATGCTGCTCGCAGCCGAGTACTTCACGTCTGACACACAAGACGAAACCGAAATCCGGACGCTCGCTGATGCGCTTTACACGCGAATTGACTGGCAGTGGATGCTGAATCGCGGACCTACAGTCTCTCACGGGTGGCGGCCGAAGCGTGGATTCATCCCATACCGATGGGACGGATACGACGAAGCCCTGTTGCTTTACATACTCGGTCTCGGCTCGCCCTCTCATCCCTTGCCCCCGGAGACCTACACTGCGTGGGCATCGTCATATCTCTGGAAGGAGATATACGGAATCGAATATGTTTTTTCGGGCCCGCTCTTCACACATCAGCTCTCCCACATCTGGGTAGACTTCCGCGGGATCAAGGATGCGTACATGCGTGGCAAGGATTCCGACTATTTCGAGAACAGCCGGCGTGCTACCCAGGTCCAGCAACAGTATGCAATCCGCAATGTGTTGGAGTTCGAAGGCTACGGGGAGCACTGCTGGGGACTCACCGCGTGCGATGGGCCGGGCCCGGCGAAACGCAAGGTCAAGGGTATCGAGCGCCGATTCTTCGACTACGTATCGCGCGGCGTACCGTTTGGTCCCGACGACGGAACAATCGCGCCGTGGGCGGTCGTCGCATCGCTACCGTTCGCCCCTGAGATCGTACTTCCCACCATCGAACAAATGGCGAATCTGCGGCTCATGGACAAGAATCCATACGGCTTCAAAACGTCTTTCAATCAAACCTACCCTGAAAAGAATGCCGGATTCGACGGCTGGATCTCGGCCGGCCACTGCGGCATCAACCAGGGCCCTATAGTCATGATGATCGAGAATTACCGAACGCAATTCATCTGGAATCTCATGCGGAAGTGCAAATACGTAACTACCGGCCTGAAACGCGCAGGTTTCACTGGCGGCTGGCTGTAAGGCGAGCGCACGGGCGTAAATCCCGATAACTTGGGAGGCTGTGAGAAAAGAACCTCAAGAAGCCTCCCTCGTGGATCGAATCCGATCCGCGGCCGAGTTGCTTGAATCGATTGCGAGCGATCGCGCGCTGCTCGCCGGATTGCCCGAAGCAGATAGAACTCGCCTTCTGACAGCCGCCGGCCGTGTATCTCGTCCCGACGCCGTCGATCGCCGACGACTGGTCCAGGCGACCAAACGCGAACGAAAGGTCGCGAAGGCAAATCGTGCTGAAACGGTTCTGTCCAACACCGGTATCCGCAAACTCCGCCGCGAAACGGTGTTCATGACACCAAACGTCTTCCCGCCCGCTGATTTCGAGCAACGCGAAGTCGAGTCCGATCCGGATTTTCGCGAAGCAGTCCATCCCCAGAATTGCTACATCTGCAAGAAGGACTTCACTGCGATCCACCATTTCTACGATCAGCTCTGCCCGACCTGCGCGGAACTGAATTTTGCCAAACGTACAGAATCCGCGGATCTACGTGGACGCGTCGCGCTACTCACTGGTGGACGCGTCAAAATCGGTTATCAGGCTGGCATCAAGCTGCTGCGCGCCGGCGCGGAGCTGATCGTCACAACGCGCTTCCCGCGCGACTCCGCAGAGCGCTACGCACTCGAGCCGGATTTCGCAGAGTGGAGCGATCGACTCACGATCTATGGACTCGATCTGCGGCACACACCAAGCGTCGAAGCGTTTTGCAGCGAGATGCTGCGCTCGCGCGACCGTCTCGATTTCATAATCAATAACGCGTGCCAGACTGTCCGGCGTCCACCAGCTTTCTACGAACACATGATGGCCGGTGAAACCGCACTACACACCATGCCGGAGAAATCGCGCAAACTGCTCGGCGCATACGAAGGTCTGCGCGGTTACCACATGCTCCCCGAAGGCCAACCTGGCGCTACGGTGCCGACCGTCATTGGTGCTCGTACGTCGGAGATCGCCGGCCTCACGCATGCCGCGGAACTGTCACAGGTTGCACTTCTCCCCGACGAACAGATCGCGCAACGCGCGCTCTTTCCGGAAGGGTAACTTGATCAGGACCTTCAGCAGATAGATCTCCGCGAGCGCAACTCATGGCGCATGCTGATGGCCGAGGTGCCATCTGTCGAGTTGCTGGAAGTCCACCTCGTCAACGCGGTGGCACCGTTCATCATCAACGCACGACTCAAACCGCTCATGATGCGTACGCCCGAGCGCGACAAGCACATCATCAATGTTTCGGCAGTCGAAGGCCAGTTCTACAGAACATTCAAGACCACGCGCCACCCGCATACCAACATGGCGAAAGCGGCGCTGAACATGATGACGCGTACCGCCGCCGCCGATTACCACCACGACGGAATTCACATGAACGCAGTTGATACCGGATGGGTGACGGACGAGGATCCCGCCGAGATCGCTGCGCGCAAGACCGCCGAGCATGGCTTCCATCCTCCGTTGGACATCGTGGACGGTGCAGCGAGAATCGTCGATCCGATTATTTCGGGCATGAACACCGGCGAACACGTGTGGGGCAAGTTCCTTAAGGACTACACTCCAACCGACTGGTAGCCGTCAACACCCTTCTACGGCCGCTGTACAAACGTCCGGCGGCTGCAAGAAACTAGCGTCTCTCGGGAGATGACCGTAAGCTTGATACACAATCGTACGGCGCGGCTCCGTCGCACCTCGCTCCCCTTAACAAACGCGGATCATGAGCTCCCTTTCACGCTGGTTCTGCATTGCGACCACGAGCTGCGCAATCGCCGCGCCGATCACGCTCACGTCGCCCGTGGAAGCCCAAAAGGCTACGCTCCCCAACGAAACTCCGGCCAAATTCACCCCCGCCACTTCATCGTTCGACTACATCCGGCGAGAAGTGATGATTCCGATGCGCGACGGTACGAAGCTGCACACCGTAATCCTCGTCCCGAAAGGCGCCCACAGAGCGCCGATCCTCATGACCCGGACACCATACGACGCGAACGCCACAACGACCTACGCTGCGAGCGCGCACCTGGCTCCCAACCTCGCCGGTTACGATAACGCGCTCGATGTGATCATCCCGGGCGGTTACATACGCGTCGTTCAGGATGTACGAGGCAAGTACGGCTCCGAGGGCGATTTCGTGATGAATCGCCCCCTCATCGGCCCGCTCAATCCCACCAATGTCGATGAATCAACCGACACCTACGACACCATCGACTGGCTGGTCAAGAACATTCCGGAGACCAACGGCAAAGTCGGCGTGCTCGGCATTTCGTACGATGGGTTCGAGCCGCTCATGGCGCTCATCAACCCACATCCTGCGCTCAAGGTCTCCGTCCCCATGAACCCCATGGTCGACGGCTGGATGGGCGACGATTGGTTCCACAATGGCGCATTTCGCCAACAGAACATGCCGTACGTGCTTGAGCAGGAAGCCACCCGCGACAATTCAGCCAAGTGGTGGACCGATCACTTCGACGACTACGACCTCTATCTCGACGGAGGTTCGGCCGGCGACCTCGGAAAAGCTCACGGCCTTGAACAGGTCGGCTTCTGGAACAAGATTCTCGCACATCCGAGCTACGACACATGGT
>JBDTAB010000181.1:0-6296 GCA_039924865.1 Gemmatimonadaceae bacterium
GGGCGCGCGACGGAACGCGCATGAACGTACGATCCGTAATCGCGATCCCGTTCGCTTTCGAAAAGACGCGTACGGGCGTCTTTCTCCTCCGTCGTACGGTTGATCAGGATCCGCTCGCGGCGAGTGATGTCGAATTTGCCGACACGGTAATCAAGAGCGCCGTCAATGCAATCGAGCAGGCGCATACGATCGAGCAGACCAAGGCCGACAACGCGCGCCTGGAAGCACTTGCTCATACGGACGCGCTCACACATCTGCTGAATCGCCGAGCCCTTACAATTCGGCTGGTCGCAGAGCTCGAACGCGTAAGGCGGTACAACTCACCGCTGACCATGCTGATGATCGACCTTGACCATTTCAAGGTGGTCAACGACACGTACGGTCATCTTGTTGGCGACGAAGTGCTGCGCGGCATCGGCATGATCCTCCAGCGCTCGGTGCGTAGTGTGGACATGGTGGCGCGGTACGGTGGCGAGGAGTTCGTGATCGTTCTTCCCGAAACCGGTGAGACTGGCGCCATCGCATTTGCGGAGCGTATTCGGCAGCGAGTTGAGCAGCATAACTTCGAAGCGGCGCGCAGTTCTACGGTTCATATAACAGTGTCGATCGGTGTGTCCTGCTTTCCGTCCCCGCACGTTGACAGCGCCGAAGATCTGTTTGCGGGGTCTGACGCTGCCCTCTACCGAGCCAAGGAACGGGGCCGAAATCAGGTCTGTGCGTGACCCTTCGCGGTCCGAGCCTCGTGGCCGGGCTGCTGAGTGACGACGTAAGAGTTCTTCCGGCACGGCGCTGTAGCCCGCGCCGATAGCTGCGCCGGACGTTCGCTTCTGGGGGATTCGCGCCGTGGAGCTTGGCTGGCTGGCCGTTTGCGAGCATGATTGTTCCATGCGATCATCGATTCTCGTCCTTCTGCTCGCCGTCGCGCCGCTCGCTTGCGGGTCATCGCCGGCCGATGTGCACTCCGTCCAAAACACCACCGCCGACGCCGCAGGCGGCGTTTCTGCCAGCCGCGCGGCCGAAGCGCCCGTCGAATCCCGGCTCACCGTGCCAGCCGGGATGCAGGCAACCATACTTGCGACGGTGGTCGGGGCGCGGGCACTGACGGTTGGCCCCGACGGCGCGTTATATGTAAGCCAGCCTGTCTCAAATCAGATCACGCGGCTCGCGATGAACGCTTCGGGAGTGGTGGAATCGTCGACGGTTGCGGTCCGTGGACTCAACAAGCCGAACGGAACGGCATTCCACAACGGCTGGTTCTACATCGCGAATACGGATGGCGTCGTGCGAGTGAAACTCGACTCTTCCGGAAGGGCAATCGGCACGCCGGAGCAACTGAACCATTTTTCTGGCGATGGAATGCACTGGACGCGAAGTATCGTGTTTGGACCCGACAACAAGATGTACGTGGCTGCCGGATCCGACTGCAACGTGTGCATCGAGAAGGATTCCACTCGTGCAGCTGTCATGCAGTACGACGAGAGCGGCAAGAACGGCCGACTGTTCGCGATAGGCCTTCGCAACGCGGTTGGGTTGGCGTTCAACCCGGTTACGCGTGAGCTCTGGGTTACGCAGAATGAACGCGACAATCTTAAGCCATCTCACGAAAACCTTCCGCCCGACGAGCTGAACATTCTGCGAGCTGGTGGCGATTACGGCTGGCCATACTGCTATGGTGACCGCATCCCCAATCCTGAATTTCATGACGCAGCCAGATGTGCGAACACAATTCCGCCTGCGCTCGCGCTGCCCGCGCATTCGGCACCTCTGGGGATGACATTCCTGGATCATGCGACGCAGTTGCCGGATAGCGATCGTGGCGATGCTTTGGTTGCGTTTCACGGATCGTGGAACCGCTCGGTACCTACAAAGGCGCGCCTTGTGCGCGTCCGGATTCAGGACAACAAACCCGTCGGGATCGAAGACTTTGTTACTGGATGGCAGGGTTCGAACGACAACCGGTGGGGCAGGCCGGTCGATATAGCCGTGTTGCACGACGGTTCCCTCGCGATTTCGGACGATGCCTCGGGCGAGATTATCCGCATCGCCAAGAAATAGGTCGCTTTGTTTACCGCTGACCGCGTCATCCTCGCGCAAGCTCCTTTCAGAGCTATAAGTTAAAGCATCCGCCACTCTTCACGTGAGGTAGTAGCCATGGTGCAGGCTCAGCGGTCATTGGTCTCGGTCGGCATCGCCATCGTAGCCTCGACACTGGCGTGCGCCACAATGCATCGATCAGCCGACGTCGGTGCCCCCTGGGGCAATTCCACGATTACTCAGGAGCAGATAGCTCGCTCCTCGGACAACGATGCGTGGGAGATACTCAAGACGCATGTGCGACGTTACAAGTACGCTGAGGACAGGTCTGGTCGCCCGCTCAAGATCACCACGCAACGTGGAGCCAGTTCGATCATACTCGCCGATGCGGATTCGCCACTGGTGATTATCGACGGCGCGCGACTGACCGATGTACTTGGATTGGCGGATCTGCCGGCGAGTGCGATCTTCAGCATCGACATCATGAGCGGCATCCAGGGGACCGGCACCCAAGGTACAAATGCCTCGGCAGGTGTGATCTACATCCATACCCGCGACGCGTCCATTCCCTAACGGCGCCGCCATCCGGAACAAAAAAAGGCAGGCTACTGGTTCAGTAGCCTGCCTTTCATCACGCCAGTGTCAACGGCCTATGGCTCGTTCTGCTTGCACGAGCCCACGACGTAATTCGGGTTGTTTTGCTCCGCAAGTGGAACGGGCGAGTTGACGTCGGTGCCGTAAGTGCCACCATTGTGTACGTAGACGCCTGTCGGAAAGACCGATTCCGATCCCAATCCGTACTGCCGGATCAGCCGTCGTAGATCGCCTAGGCGATGCGACGTCAGATATAACCAGTACGCACGTTCCTTGAACAGCTGATCACGTTGTGCAGCCGCGGTGGCCTGCAGCGTGAGAGGCGGGAGCGAAGTCGCAGGATAGCCGCGAAGTGCCAACAGGCCGGCATTGCTTCTAAGTCCATTGAGGATCGTCAACGCACCCGCCGCGTTAGAATTCTGAAGTGCCGCTTCCGCCTCGATCAGGCGCGCCTCGACACCGTCCGCAATCACACTTGACGACGTACGAAGCGGGTATTTCATCTGGATGAACTGGACTGTGAATCCATCAAATCCAAAGTGAGTCCCCGCTCGGACGCTGTCCGCCACACGCGGATCTGCTGCGGCGCCCAGAACTTTCACATTGCCTTCGCTGGCAAATGGAAGCCCGTTGGTGCCCTTGACATCGGCCTGGCCATACCGAGCGACGTTGACCGTGAGGAGCCACGTGCCATTGTTCTGCGCGGCACTCGTTTGCGAATGCGCGTAGATGTACTGGTACGTTGTAGACACGCCAGCGACAGCAGCAGCTGCCCCGGGGAAATCACCCTTGTCCAGCTTTGCGCGCCCCAGTCCAATCTGCGCAAAGGATTTAACGGACGCCGAAAGTGATGAGCCACCGTTGGTCAGCGCCTGGTTGAGCTTGGAAACGGCACTATCAAGCAATTGCTGAGTGGTCAATCCCACACCAAATGTGAATGCCCCACTCTCGTCCTGCACACTCGTCGGGACAGCTCCGCAATAGTTCTCGGCGAACAGAATGTAGACGTATCCGTTCAGTGCGAGAGCCTCGGCGTATCCAGCGCTATCCGCCTTAGTCTTGGCCAGTTTTTGATATGCACCTACCGCGCGCTCCGCTGACGCTCGTGCGCGGTTGAGATTTAGGAATACAGGCCCAAGACTTGTATTCGCTATGGTCTGTACTCGCTGATCGATTTCGATGCGAGTTGGAAACGTTTCGGTGTTGATCAGCTCGTCTGAAAGCGATCCGGAAAGCTGTACCTGCTCCACGTCACCTGCCGAGCCATCGAATGCGGTACCGAATGAGCCGAGCGCGCCGGCGAATAGTGCCGGTATCGCAGAGGCGCTGGTGAATGCGTCCGGTCTGGCTACATCGGGATCGGTAACCTGAAGGATCTTGTTTGTATCACAAGCGAACAGCGTGGTCACCAGGGCAAGCGCCGTGAGTCGGGCTGGCCGACCCGTGATTCCACGCAAGACTGTTCCGAAATTCATCTGATGTCTCCGTGAGGGGGTCGTTGACTTAGAAGTTGACATTGATTCGCGCCGTCCACGTGCGTGATGGAGGAATCGTCAGGAAGTCAGATGTCGAGAAGTTGGCGCCGGCAGTGGAGTTGACCTCCGGGTCGAATCCCTTGTAGTTCGTCCAGGTATGGAGATTGCGCCCGGCGATTGTAAGATTCAGGCCGCGCGTGCGGAACATGTTGGCTATCCTGTTCGACGCGATGAACGTAACGGACAGTTCGCGCAACTTGGTAAAGGAGGCATCTTCGATATAGCCGGCGTCTGTGCCGAGCGAGGTTGCGGCAATAGCCGCGGCCTGATCCTCAAGCGGAACCGACTTGTCGTACGCCGCACGGCAGTTGTTGAAAGCACAACGGAAGCGCGCGGTATTGTTGAACAGCTTGTATCCGCCCTTGTAATCAATAAGCGCCGACAACCTGATCCAGTCATACAGCATGAGGTTCGGTGTCAACGAGAAGTTCTTCGTGGGCAGGATGTTTCCCAGATACACCGCGGTGTCACCGACGGTGATCTCGGAACGCGCGATGATACCGTCGCCGTTCGCGTCCTTGAATGTGATCGGCTTGAGCCAGTAGGAGCCGAGTGCGTAACCAACACGATGCTGTTGAGCGCTGTTGACCACAATCGGCGGCACGTCCTTGCCCGTGGGTAGCAATCCCAGAGTTAGCAGCTTGTTTTGATTCGTCGAGGCGTTCATCGAGACATCAAACTGAGCCTTGCTGACGTCGAAAATCTTTACGTTCGCGACGTACTCCCAGCCGGTGTTAAGTACGGCTCCGAGATTCTGGAATTGCGTCGCCGTGAGTCCGAGCGATGGTGCAAGCGGTACGGCGACGAGTAGATCGTCTGTCCTCTTGTGGTAGTGCGTGACTTCGAGGCCGATACGCTGGTCGAGGAAGCCGACATCAAAGCCCAATTCAGTCTCTGTCGCGCGTTCCGGCTTCAGGTTGGGATTGCCCGTGCCACCGACCAGAATGCCAGGAGCATCCGCACCATTCACGGTTACGGTCTGCTCGTTGAAGTATGTTATCGCGTCGCGGAAGTTTGGACGCTGACCGGACCGGCCGTTTGCAGCGCGCAAACGTAGCGAATTGAGCAAATTCGACTTGGGGAACCACTTCTCCTGGTCCAAAACCCAGGAAAGGCTGATCGATGGGTACGTAATACTGCCGAAATTCTGGCCGAATGCGCTGTTCTGATCGGTGCGTATGGCGCCGGTCAGGAATATGCGATCCTGGTACGCGACCTGCTCGCTGACCAGACCACCAATTGTCTTATTGTCAGTATTTGTCTGACCGACGGCAAAACGCGCGCTGGTCCCGCTGAGGGATCCGGTTCCGCCGAGCAATCCGGCGCCGAATGCTTGAGTTCCCTGGATCAATTCCTTGGTGAACTGAAAGCCCGCACTAGTTGTCGTCGCGATGCTGGAAGTCGGCGACCACTTCGCCGAGAGCGTTCCGTTCGCTGTGTAGTCGTAGATTCCTCGTGGGTTCGATGTAACCTGGCCCTGAGGCAGTGACCCAAAGGTGACGACGTTGGGGGGAATCACTTCGTGATCGTACCGATTCGTGTAGTCCAGGCCAAATATGCCTGTCGCAGACAACCATGACATCGGCTGATAGGTTGTATTAACGGTGTTCACGTACCGTTGAATATCCTGGCGCGTGTTGATCGCATAGAGCACCTGCGGAAGCTGACCGTTCAGGTAACCGCCGGCTGCGTTGTCGAATGCGCTTCCGAGCATCGCCGCGCTCACGATGCCCAGAGTATTGTTGTCGTTCTGCGGCAGACGGATGTGATCGGCCAGGTAACTGGATCCGACCTGCACGTTGAATTGAGGAGTTAGGATCGCGCTCAGACTCGCACGACCACCAGCACGCTGGTCCTGATCGACTGCAAAGATTCCCTGCTGCCGATCGAAATTACCTGACACGTAATAGTTGACCTGATCGGTTCCGCCGATGACACTCAACCCATACGCGCCGCGGTGGCCGTGGATGAGTGCTTTGGATGCCGCAAGCGGATTGAACGAGACGAGCGAATCAGGGTTCGGCGTGCATACACCGCGCGTCTGACTATCGAGCGTACAGGCGGCCGTGCGCTTTCCGGCGCTCGTGGTTCCAACCCAGGCGTAGTTGGACGGATAATCGGTTACGTCCTGAA
>JBDTAB010000182.1:0-3150 GCA_039924865.1 Gemmatimonadaceae bacterium
GATCGACGTCTACGCGCCGAGCGCGCGCGATCTGCACGGCGGCGGTCAGCGGCACACCCGGAAAGTTGTGGACAGTTCGAACTTCAACGCGGGCTTGGGACCGGTGGAGGTTACAGAAGATCGCGACATGGCCCAGTGCCAGAGTTGTCATGACGTTCCGGCCTGGAACCAGCCGGCACCCAGCGATAACATCGCGTTCGCCGGCCGAACAGCCTCACAGATTTGTCAGCAGATCAAACACAAGATGAGCCCGGCAGCTCTTGCGATTCATGTGGTGCAGAGCCCGCTGGTCCTGGCCGGATTCGAGGGAAGGCGTGGTCACAGCAATCTCTCCCCCAAGCCGCCGCCGATGACGGCGGCTGATTTCCAGACGCAGATCGCGGCGTGGGCCGCAATCGTCCGGTCCAAATCGAAGACTGACGACTGGCAGGGTGGTATGGACTCGAACTGCGGCTGCGCCGTGGACGGCAAGGGCTACAGGATCACCGATCACGAGCGAACGGAGAGCGCCAAACAGGGACTCGGGCGAGACATCACGTATGCCGCGGACATAATCGTGGATTCCAACGGGGAGGATTACGTCGGTACCGGCACCTACTACGGCACCGTTGTAAACCAGAAGTTGAATTGCCACAATTCGCTGCCGATCAATCGAACGGTGCAGCAGGTTGGCGGGATGCTTGATGCAACAGCGAGCGACGCTTCGTTGGGATCGACCCGAATGGTCAGCTACACGCTGACTACCCGGGACTGGCCCGTGTCTCTGACTATTTTCGGAATGGGGCAGCCGTCTGCATCCGACATTGACGCTGCACACAAGATGGGTGGTACAATGCAGCTGCTCCGAAAGCTCACAGGCCCCAGGACGGAGCTGCACGACAAGACCGTAAACGATGGCCGCATGGCCGGGTACATGGCTGGGTGCTCCGGAGATGTAACGCAGACATCAGACATCACGATCGAGGAGATCCATTGAGTCTTGAAGAACGCCTGCGCGAGTCGCAACTCGTAAATTGTATTCGCGGTTCGCGCTCGTGGACCGATTGGAAGGGAGACCGAAGTGAGTGACGACGAACGGTTACGGGAGCTGTATCAGGGCAGCATGACATCCCCTGATCGTGGAGGTGGACGCCGCGCCAGCGACTGCAGTAGTCCGGAGGATCTGGCGCTGCTAGCCAGTGGCAAGGGGGATGAGGCGCGACGTCTCGCCGTTCTCGACCACGTCATGACGTGTGCATCCTGTCAGCGCGAACTCGACCTTGTGCGTGCGGCAGACCGCGCCGGTAGAGATCTGGGTGCGCGGCCTGTAGAGACCAACATCTCGCGGCACAGGTGGGTGTACAACTACGGAACACTTCTCGCCGCGGCGATAGTGTTCATTGCAATCGGTCTGACAATCGGCACGATTCGATCGCGATTTGCATCTGTCGTAGCGCCCGGTGAGGCGACTGTACTGCGCGGCTCTGGCGCAGGAGGGGCCGCTGATGCGATTCGGTTGATCTCACCCGTTGCCGATGCACAATTGCGGCTTCCACTTACGCTAGTGTGGCACGTGCCGGATGGTGAGCGCGGTCAGGGCATCAGTTACCGAGTCGAGGTACTGGACTCTGCTGGCGCTCCGGTACTGGTCCAGGACAAACTGCGCGATACGACGCTTGCACTTTCGAACCAACTCCTGCATCCAGGTGAGAATTACTCCTGGTGGGTTTCGACGTCAGCGGGAGGAGAAGCGATTCGCTCGCGGCCGTCGCGGTTCCGGGTCGTGCGATAGCGACGCGTCGTCAGCATAGCAAGCCACAGTGCGGCTGCGAGCAGCAGGATTTCAGTTATAACTTTTGCTGACGTGCGCGATCGCCATGCGGACGCGGGCAACGTTAGTGGCAGTGTTACGAGCGGATCGCCGACGACGGTGAACGCGGCCCATTCCGCTGGCGTAGCACCGTGCTGGATGGCGTCAAGCTTGGCCGAACGAAGCGCATCCGTCACCGGAAGGCCGTGTGCGAGTTGTGTGTAGAAATTCACGACGAAAGTCGCGGTGCGCTGGTCGCCTACCTTCCATCTGGACGCGACGACTGAGCGAGCGCCAGCTTCGAGCAGCGGAGTTGTAAGGCCCTGTACGCCCTCGCCGCCGATGAGTACCCCGCGTGCAGAGCGACACGCTGAAAGCACGACCATATCTGCGTCGAGGTGAAGGCGAACGAGGTCGGCGGGTGAGACCAAACCGGTCTCTCCCGTTCCGCGAGATAGTACGAGTGCGGTGGAGGAATTGTCCTCCTCATCGACGATTGCGTGGGCGGCAAAGTGGATGACACTGTAGCTCTGCAGCGCTGTGCGCTCGAGAAAGGTGGCGCTCGCATCACCACGGAGGCGAACATTCGAGTGTGTGAAGAAGCGGGAAATCGAGTTCACCTCGCCGCGCGAACCCGGCAACGGTGGCAACATGGTGTCGCTCAATCCAGCTTGGCGATTGTCGCCGGCTGACGGCTGACCACTGCGGGTTGTCGGTGCAGGGTCGAAAATCGGGTCTCCAAAAGCGAGCAGGCTTGTCGCGCGGTTGGAGACGGGTCGTTGCCAGAGGGCGAGCAGGACGCTCGCTGATGGAACTCGGGACGTGGCGAAACGCTGTATTACCATCTGATCGTCCTCCATGCGCAGTACATCGAACGGAATACGCTGCAAGGATCCGTCGGTTACTATGGCCAGGTGTGTGACACCCGCTGGTAGATCGCTAATGGCGCGATCGAGCAAGAGGCGTCCCAACTGACGGGCGGGGTCGCTTGCGTTCATTCCCGCTTCCATCAGGACGGTTAGTCGTTCTGCCAGACGTGTGATCGAATCGGGTGACGGAAGCACGTACGCACGTGAGTCGTGTTTGGTCACGACGAAAAGTGTCATCGGCGTACCGCGTGCGGCAGCCGAGTACTCGACGACTGCTGTAGTGGAATCCCGGAGCGCAGACTGGATACGTTGTTCCAGGCCGGATGCGGCCGGCGTGCCGAGCGCGGTCTGCGCTGCGTTGCCGCCGCTGGTGCGGAGCAACGCGTCCACGATCGTACGTGCGCGACGTTGATCAGCCAGCGTGAGTGCTGAACCCACGCGACCATGTGCGGCGAGTGCGGCAATGACGTTTGCGACACTATTAGCCGGATC
>JBDTAB010000183.1:0-8496 GCA_039924865.1 Gemmatimonadaceae bacterium
CGCAGGCATCTGGTGACGAACCCTACATGGTTTCACGGAACGTGGAGTTGCGTGCGGCGCCAGGATCGACCGTAATCGGGGCGCTTCAACGTGCAACCAACGTCGAAGTGCTGTCGCGAGATCGCGGATGGGCGCGCGTTCGAGTGGATGGCTGGGTGCCAGATTCGGCGCTCGCGCCTGCCGATACGAATTATCGTGCTGGTTTGAGTGCAGCTGATCTCATGGCGGATCCGGCCGCCGCGCGGGGGAAGACGGTTGTGTGGAACGTGGAGTTCCTAGCGCTTCAGACCGCAGATCCGCTCCGAAAAGGGATGACTGACGGCGAGCCATACATCCTCGCGCGTGGCCCCGATTCGGAGAACGCGCTGGTTTATCTTGTGGTGCCCCCCTCGCTCATGGGCACGGCTCGTGCACTACAGCCTCTTGCCAAGATCACGATCACCGCGCGCGTTCGTGATGGACGCAGCGAGCCGGTTGGCGTTCCCATACTCGACATTCAAACAATCCGACGCAATAGATGACCCAGCCGAACGATCCCGGCGACCGCCGTTCCACAACTCGTGGCGATGATAGAAGACGCCAGGGATGGAGCGCGTTCCGAGAAGCGTATCCGACTTTCCTCAAAGTTATTGCGGTAATATTTCTACTGCTCATCGTGGGCGACATGTGGCTGTTGCACCGGCGACATGTGTACGGTGATGAAATCACGCGCCTGCGTGCAAGTATGACAGCCGCGGAGCGAAAGAAGAGCGATATCGTCGTAGAGTCGGAGCGGGACAAGGTGCGGCTCACACTCGCGTTGGCGAGGCGCCAGGCACATTTTGACCCGCGACTGCACCTGTCTATCGCGGTTGACAGTGGAGTCATGTATCTGGAGCGCGACGGTGCATTGCTGAGAGTGATGAAGGTCTCGCTTGCTCCAGCGAAGGTTCCTGGATTCAAGACCACCAAGGGCGACACGGCCGCCACCACGCTTCCGCGGGGTGAGCGAACGATTCAGCAGGTGATTGCTGGCGAATCACCAGCGTTGGTGCTGAATGGAGACGCACGCATTTACGCCGGCGCTGATTCGGACGCTGTCGCGGCCGGCAATGTTCGCGTGGCTGCGGCCGATCTGCGCGCCATTCTACCGAATGTCGGCCCCGGCATGACGGTGTATTTCTACTGATGCCGAAATTTCTCAAGCACGGCGTCGCGATAGCATGGCTAGTGGTCCTCGGAATTGTGGTCGCGATTGCGCTGAGCGTAAAGCTGCTGCATGACACTGCAGCGCTTCGTTTTGATCGTGACGTGAACCGAATGGTGTTCAACGACAACCTCGATCTGCTCACTCAGTTGCGCGCGAAGGAAGGCGTCGAGACCGATAGCATGCGCAAGTTTCTCGAGGCGCCGACACCGGCGGCGAATGCGCCGTACATTGTGATCAGCATCGCTGATCATCGGCTTTGGTTCAAGGAGGGAGACAGCGTGCTGTTTACTGCACCTGTTGCGACCGCGAGCGGAAAGGAGCTCGTCTCCGGAAGCAATGCCCAGCACTGGCGGTTCGAGACACCGCGCGGACGCCTGGTAGTTCAGGCAAAGGATTCCAATCCAGCGTGGGTACCTCCTGACTGGCATTACGTGGAGCAGGCACGGAAGCGAGGACTTGGCCTGGTGCACCTGGAACGTGGACAGAATTACGGCGGATACACGGTGAAGGGATCGGATGTGATCATGCCGGACGGGGAGGCGGCGCCGGCGTCCAAGGAGGGGCATGAGCTCGTGGCAAATGGAAACATCATCGTGCCTCCTTTCGGAACTACGCAGCGGCGATACCAGGGCACGCTGGGGACCAGACGTCTGGACCTTGGTGATGGCTATGGAATCCACGGTACTGACGAGCCAGAATCGATCGGTCGTTCGGTGAGCCACGGTTGTGTACGAATGTTGAACAAGGACGTGGAGCAGCTCTATCCGATGGTCCCGGTTGGGACAGCGGTCTACATCTACTGAACGAAAAGCCATGGCAACTCCAACTACAGGACCGCGGCGCCGCTCGACACCGCGTACATCCAAGGCGGCAGGACCCGCCAGGAGGGCGAGGCCGGCAGCCGGCCGCAAGCGAACAGTGATGGATGCGGTCCGTGAGCTCCCCAACTTTCTTCGGCTTCTCTACGGACTTATAACGGATCCGCGCGTGGAGTTGGTAGACAAGCTGCTCGTTGCTGGTGCCGTGGCGTACGTGATCCTGCCAGAGGACATCTTTCCCGATTTCATCCCGCTCGTTGGCGAAGTGGATGATGTTTTCGTTCTGGTGATGGCCATCCGGCAGCTCATGAAGAGCGCGGGCCACGAAATAATGATGGAGCACTGGATGGGTCACCCCGACGATCTGGACGACCTCAACCTCGAGAACATACTGGCGGCGAGCGCGTTCTTCCTGCCTCGAAGATTGCGACGTCGTTTGCGGACGATCGGCCGAGTGTGATACATTAGTCCATGGCGACACACACTTCGCAAAAAATCAGGCCCGCTCGACCGGTCACGACCGGCGGCGGGCCTTTGTCTATCCCAGCGGACGAGCTCCCGCCGAGTGGCTACGCTCGGATCCGATCAGAGCCTTCTCTCACGTTCGACGACGTTCTGCTGCTACCAGCACATTCGCCGGTGATTCCGCGAGACGTGGTCACCGCGTCGCGGTTCACTCGCGGCATTACGCTCAACATTCCACTCGTTTCGGCGGCAATGGACACTGTCACCGAATCGGACATGGCGATCGTAATGGCGCGTGCAGGCGGCATCGGCGTGATTCACAAGAACATGTCGATTGATCGCCAGGCCGCCGAGGTCGACCGCGTGAAGCGATCCGAGAGCGGAATGATCCTCGATCCGATAACACTCTCGCCTGCTGCATCCTTGCGCGAGGCAGCGGCACTCATGAACAGGTTCAAGATATCTGGCGTGCCGATCGTCGATGCTGGCCGGCTCGTTGGAATCATCACGAACCGCGACCTTCAGTTCGAGTCGAACCTCGACCGTCCGCTGAAGGACGCAATGACGAAGAAGAATCTCATTACCGCTCCCATCGGTACCACGCTGGACGAAGCTGAACAGATCCTCGGCGCGCATCGCATCGAGAAGCTACCGGTGGTTGACAGTGATGGAAATCTTCGCGGCCTTATAACCGTGAAGGACATTCACAAGCGGCGCGAGTTTCCCAACGCGAACAAGGATCAGCACGGGAGGTTGCGCGTTGCGGCTGCAATCGGAGCTACCAACTACGAAGCACGGGCACGCGCGCTTGTCGACGCTGGTGTCGATGTCCTGATCATCGATACAGCGCACGGTCATTCGGAGGGCGTTCTGAAGGCAACCGCTGAGGTCCGCGAGCGGTTTCCGGAAGTTCAGTTGATTGCGGGAAACGTTGCGACTCGTAGCGGCGCACGTGCGCTCGCTGAGCGGGGCGTTGATGCGATCAAGGTTGGCGTGGGCCCCGGTTCGATTTGCACCACAAGGGTGGTAACCGGAATCGGCGTACCGCAGCTCACGGCTGTGATGGACGCGGTAGCCGGCGCTGGGGAAGTTCCCGTGATCGCTGATGGCGGGATCAAATATTCTGGTGACATTGTAAAGGCGCTGGCGGCGGGTGCGTCCAGCGTGATGATGGGATCGATGCTGGCTGGCACGGAGGAGAGTCCGGGCGAATCGATTCTCATGGAAGGGCGACGCTTCAAGATGATCAGGGGAATGGGAAGCCTTGCCGCGATGCAGGACGGGAGTGCAGACCGGTACTTCCAGGAGGGCGAGCTTTCGGCAAGGAAACTGGTTCCGGAAGGGATCGAGGGACGGGTGCCTTACAAGGGGCCGGCTGCCGACGTGCTTTTCCAGATGGTCGGCGGATTGCGGGCCGGAATGGGCTACGCCGGGTGCGGGACTATTGACGAACTCCGGACCAAGACCGAATTTGTTCGCATCACCGCGGCTGGATTGCGAGAGTCGCACCCGCACGATGTGGTCATCACGCGAGAGGCACCGAACTACTCGGTTTAAGTCGCCTGACGGCCTGTCACGGTCGTGAGCGTGGTTCGGACGTGAGTGGAATGCCAACGTCGGGTGCGGTTTTGTCGTATTGAGAGGTTAACGTAAGCAGGGCTCTGGAGAGCGTCACACGTGTTCCGGGGTGCCGCCGCGTCTGTTCGCGTGCTTGGCCCCGGATGCAGGAACTCGACGAGGGATTTACATGGGACTTGGGTCGCGAAAGAGTATTGCGCTACTTCAGGCTGAAGCGAGCGGAGAAGGCGAGGAGCGAACACTTCGGCGAGTGCTAGGTGCGCTCAATCTGACGACGCTGGGAATCGGCGCGATCATCGGCGCCGGAATCTTCGTCCTGACGGGCACAGCTGCTGCGCAGCACGCAGGTCCGGCAGTAGTGTATTCATTCATCATGGCCGGCGTTGGTTGTCTTTTCGCCGGCCTTTGCTACGCAGAGTTTGCGGCGATGATTCCGATCGCCGGCAGCGCGTACACATACGGCTATGCGACGCTCGGCGAATTCATCGCGTGGATCATTGGATGGGACTTGATCCTCGAGTATCTGTTCGGCGCGTCCACTGTGGCGGTCGGCTGGAGCGGTTACTTCACCGCCTTCATGAACGAGCTGGGCCTGCACATTCCGTATCAGTACGCACAGGCACCGCTTCGAGTAGTAGGCACGCACGATCTTGTGCGCTCCAATCTGTGTATATCGCCCGCGACGAATCAGATCGTGAGCGATACGCTTGCGACGTGTGCGGCAGGTCTTACGTCGGTGCAGGGCGTGATCAACGTTCCTGCGATTGCGCTCACATTATGCATGACGGCTTTGCTGGTCGTCGGCATCCAGCAATCGGCGCGGCTCAACAACTTCATTGTGATTCTCAAGGTGGCGATCGTTCTGCTCGTCATCGCGGTCGGATTCTTCTATGTGAACCGGGCGAACTGGCATCCGTTCATTCCGGCCAATACCGGGCACTTTGGAGAGTTTGGATGGAGCGGCGTGGCGCGCGCTGCGGGTGTTGTCTTCTTCTCCTATATCGGCTTCGACGCAGTTTCCACGGCGGCTCAGGAGGCGAAGAACCCGCAGCGAGATATGCCTATCGGAATCCTCGCGTCGCTGGCGATCTGTACCGTGCTGTACATCCTGATGTCGCTGGTGATGACCGGACTCGCGAACTACACGACGCTCGACGTTCCACACCCGGTCTTCGTCGCGATCGCAGCCGCCGGTCCGGCTCTGGCATGGATGCGCCCGATCGTCAACATCGGCGCGATTGCCGGCCTTGCATCCGTGGTCCTGGTGATGCTAATGGGTCAGCCACGCATCTTCTTCTCGATGGCGCGGGACGGACTCCTGCCCGCAGTATTTGGAAAGATTCATCCGAAGTTCCAGACGCCTTACGTCACCACGATCCTCACCGGCGTGGTAGCCGCGGCGGTCGCTGGGTACTTCCCGATTGCCCTCCTGGGCGAGCTAGTCTCGATTGGAACCCTGCTCGCCTTCGTAATCGTGTGTGCGGGCATCATCGTGCTACGTTACCGGCAGCCGAATCTCGAGCGCCCGTTCCGGACGCCGCTGGTTCCGTTGGTTCCGATTCTCGGAATCCTCAGCTGCGGCGCGCTGATGCTGTCGCTGCCGAGCGATACCTGGATCCGATTGATTGTCTGGATGGCTCTCGGACTGGTTATCTATTTCGCGTACGGCAAGAGCCATTCGAAGCTCGGGCGGGCCGAAAACGGTAGTGCGTGATCTTCTAGCTGTTCCGGCTGACCGCCGGACGGCGATCGAGCGTCTCGCGCGCGAGCTGCGCGCGGGACGCTCGATTGTTTTATCCACCCACATCAACTCGGACGGTGATGGGTGCGGGTCGGAGACTGCGCTAGCGCGCATGTTGGCGCAGCGTGGAATGACGGTCACGATCGTGAACCCCACGCCGTGGCCTGACATGTTCCGCTTCCTGCTGGGCGACGACGTTCGCAAAGTGGAACTGGCGGACGGCGGCGCCGAGGTGATGCGGCAGGCCGATGTCGTGATCGTGCTCGACATCGCCGATCTTGGGAGGCTCGGCAAGCTTGCGGATGTCGTTCGTTCGCTGACTGTGCCGAAGCTGGTGATCGATCATCACGTGCCGAGCCAGGATCCGCCGAGTAGTGAGATACTGTCGGATACAACGGCATGCGCGACTGGGGAGCTGGTGTACGACGTCGGGAGCGTGCTTGGTTTCGAGATCACGACGGCAATAGCGAACTCGCTCTACGTCGCGATACTGACCGACACCGGAGGGTTCCGGTACAGCAACACGTCTCCACGTTGTCATGCCGTTGCGGGGCAACTGCTCGCCGTGGGGGTCAACCCAGAGGAGATGTATCAGCGGATATATGCGTCGATGCCGGTCGGCCGGCTGACGCTGCTACGCGAAGCGCTCGGTACGCTCGAGGTCGATCCTGCTTACGGCCTTACGTGGATTTCGGTTGCCGCGGGAGCGAACGAGAAGCACAATGTACGGCCTGAAGATCTGGAAGGTATTGCGGAGCATGCTCGATCCATCGCGGGCACCCGCATGGCGATTTTCTTCCGGGATCTCGGACACAATCGCGTAAAGATTTCATTCCGGACCGCGCGCGGAGCCGACGCGAATGAATTTGCGCACCAATTCGGCGGTGGTGGACACGTCAAGGCGGCCGGTGCGCTGGTAGAGGGGACGCTGGCGGCTGTGCAGCAGAGAGTGATCGACGCGGCGCGGGCCTACCTGAAACCGGTCGAGTCGGTCTGAAACAGAATGGGGACAGGCGTGCGCCTGTCCCCATTCGTGTCATGCCTGAAAAACCCAGATCAGACTACTGTTCCAATCTCCGTCGCTGCGCGCTCGAGAATATCCGAGATCTTCTTGAGCTGGTCCGGCGTACGTTTGGCGTTCTGTACGTACACCGCTCGCCCAACATCCTTCATCGCGCGGTGCACCTGCATCATCGGCTCACCGAATATGCTTTGCGCGAATTCGGTGATCCGCGAGAAGATGTCGTCAACCGCTGAGCGATTGTCTTCGAGATACTTGCGTCCTTCATCGGTAATTTCGTAGACCTTCTTTCCGCTTTCCTCGGGTGTGACGCGGGCGTAGCCCATGTCCTCGAGCATGGTTAGCGTCGGGTATACTGTTCCCGGGCTCGGCGAGTATGCGCCACCGAAGCGCTCCTCGATGGCTTTGATAATCTCGTAGCCGTGGCGCGGCTTCTCGACCAGGAGCTGCAGAATGACATACTTCAGATCGCCTTGATCGAACACTCGACCGGCGCGGGATCCGCCACCGCCGCGTGGGCGCCATGGACCGCTACCCCAGAACGGGGTGCCGTCAAAACCCCAGTTGCCCTTCCACATTCCCCTGCGCATCCAGCCGGTGCCGCAATCGAATCCAGACATTGAGGTATGCCTCTTATCGGTAGGTTAAGATATATCGTCCGATATATCGTCCGATATATCGTCAGGTTAAGATATATCGAAGTTATATCGGGTCAAGGGCTATTTTGGGCAGGTTTGGGGACCGGTCGGTGTCGCAAACCGGGGGGTTCTGCGCCAGGTATGCGCGTGCGACGTGAAACCTTCGGCGGGAGACGGGAGTGGTGAAACTGCGTGTTGGAGGGCGGGACGATTCCTCTGGAGGCGACGACCGATAACATGGGTCCCCGCTTTCGCGGGGATGACGGTGGAAGAGCGGGGAATGATTGGCGATTGGCGGCCAAGGCCGATGAAGACCGATAACATGGGTCCCCGCTTTCGCGGGGATGACGGATGACGGGATGGCGGGGACGCCGGGTGCGGTGAGGACGAGAGGACGTGAGGACGTGAGGACGTGAGGACGTGAGGACGTGAGGACGTGAGGACGAGGGGCTGGCGTGAGGGACGACGGTCGGAGTCCGAGGATTGTTGCCACGTCTGTTACCGATGTGGCTCAGCCGTGTGACGTCGCTCACAAAGGCACGGCACTGCAGTCCTTAAATTTCCTTGCATGACAGACGAAACTCCCCGGGGCCGCGCGCTACCGGTTATGGAACAGAAGGCAACTCCCAAGTCAGTGGCACCACCGACGCCGGTCGCTTTTCCGGATCTCGGAACCATCATCGCGGTGTCCAGCGGCAAGGGGGGCGTGGGAAAGTCGACAGTTGCTGTGAACCTGGCTGTGGCGCTTGCAAAGGCGGGTAAACGCGTCGGTATCATGGACGCTGACATCTACGGACCGAATATTCCGCGCATGCTCGGCCTGGACGGTCCTCCGAGGCTCGACAATCACGACAGGATGATTCCGCACGAAGCGTTTGGTGTTCGTGTGGTATCGCTCGGATTCCTCGTCGCGCCGGATCAGCCTGCCATCTGGCGCGGGCCGATCATCATGAAGGTCATCAACCAGTTCTTGCGCGACGTTGCGTGGGGAAAACTGGACTTCCTTATCGTCGACATGCCACCGGGGACTGGAGACGCGCAGTTGT
>JBDTAB010000184.1:0-3660 GCA_039924865.1 Gemmatimonadaceae bacterium
CGACGGCAACATCGTGGAACTTGTCGTCGCTGAGAGTAGGTCCGTTATGACAGACGGAACATTTGAGAGTGAGGAATGTGCGTGCGCCGTCCAGTTGCTGTGGTGTGAGCGCGTTGTCACGGCCTTCCAGGAAACGATCCCATGGTGAGTTGTTGAATGACATCTTCGCCACGACGAATCCGGCAATCGCATTCGATGCGTAAGCGAAGTTCATGTCGCGGAAACGTCGTCCTGGATATGCTTGCTCGAACATCTGGCGATACTGCGGAATGGAACCGAGCCTGTGCATCAGGCCGTTCCAGATTCCAGTAAGGTCATCGTCGGACAGCTCTGTGAGTTCGTTGCCCGACAGTCCGCGCATTTCAGCGCGCGACGCTACAGGGAACATCGGCTGCGCTGATAACGCTCCAAATTCCATTACCCGTGTCATGGCAGGTGTGAGCTGTGCGCCGGCAGGAGTATGGTACTTGCCTTGCCGGTCGACTTCCACGCGTCCGTCCCAGAACATGTGACGGAGCTGTGACAGATCGAACAGCGCGGGCGAGTTGCGCGGGATGTACACGCCGTTTGGAGGTATGCGTGGCGGCCCCAGACCCGTTCCGCCTGCACCAATCGAAAGACTTCTTCCGTCGCTGGTCGAGTAGGCTGGCATGTGACATGTTGCGCAGCTCACGTCGTGGTTGCCGCTCAGAATTGGATCGAACATGAGCGCGCGTCCGAGCCTCACGAGCGCAGGGCGTACGTACGGTGTGGGCGCGAGTCGGCCAATTCCGCGTTGTGCTGCGAGCCGGCGAACCAACTGCGGTGTAAGCGCAGTGTCGCTTGGCGCGTTCCGGTTTGCTAGTGCCTCCGGAGTTGCATGCGCTGGACTGGTCGGCTGCTGCTCGGTGCAACCGACCAGCAGCGACGTCGCACCGGCAACTGCGGTGAGGATCACCCACGATCTACTGCGCATGATGTTTTCCGGAGGTGACTGGCCTTTCGGTCAGGTCGATGTTGTGGTGGGGCTGTAACTCAAGGTTTTTTTGCTGTGCGCGGATCGTCCTGCGGATGTACGTAGGTGATTGCGAACGGTCCCATGCCGTGTACCTGTACGACCGCTGGGCCACTCGCGATCACGTAATGGTGCATGTTCTTCTCAGCGTCGATGAACTGGCCTGTGTGAAGCGTGGTCGCCAACTTTCGGTCGATGTTGTCGCCGTGAGCGAATAGCACATTGCCACTGATTACGGTGACCATCTCATCTGTCGGATGAAAGTGCGGCGGTACCTTGTAGCCATTGGGCATCTTGAGGCGAAGCGTGTAGACTCCCTCGGCAAACGGATTGCCCTGAAGTACGGCGATTTCCGCTCCGGGCGGCAGTACATCCGGCACCGGCCCCCACTTGATGGGTGGTACCGCTGGTTCGGCGTGCCCAGCGTGCGAAGATCCGCTTGTGGCGTTGTTGGTCTGTGCGCCCGCGACGCTTGCGGCCAGGAGAAGGATTGGGACTAGGAGGCACTGTCTCGATAGTGGCTTCATTGAACTTCTCCGGGTCTGAAAGGATATGGATTGTGATCTCCTGCAAACAAGTAGATCGAAATTCCATGACCGAAGCCGACATGGGTGGTTCTGGGCACGTTGACCGGTTTCGTGCTGCATGGAGGAACCGCGGGTTGCGACTTGTCCCCGCGTGTAGTTGGGGACATACTTTGCCCGATACCGCGCAAGTATGGCAGACGAGGAGACCGACGATGGGCAGCATCGATCGTGGCCGCTGGCAGCTTCTGGAACCGCTTCTCGATCGCGCACTCGATCTGACGAAGGCCGAGCGCGATTCGTGGGTCGAAATGCTTCGCGAACACTCGCCGGATCTCGCCGCCGAGGTGACGCTGCTGCTCTCGGGAGAAGGCGAGGCTGACAAGCGCGGATTTCTGAGCAATCCTCCCGTGGAAGTGTTGGCCGGTGCGTTCACCGAAACTGTCGGCGGCGATCTTGCGGGAATGCAGCTTGGCGCGTATGTGCTCGAGCGTCGGATCGGCGAAGGTGGAATGGGGACGGTGTGGCTCGCCAATCGCGCCGACGGTCGGTTCGAGGGCCAAGCGGCCGTGAAGCTTCTGAACCTCGGTCTGCTGAGCCCGACGGGACACGCGCGGTTCAGGCAGGAGGGATCCGTTCTCGCTCGGCTCGCGCATCCGGGAATCGCGCGCCTGATGGATGCAGGAGTGACGCCTGGTGGGCAGCCGTACCTGGTGCTGGAATATGTGGACGGCGAGCGCATCGACAGCTACGTCACGCGGAACAACCTTTCGTTAGAAGCGCGGATCCGTCTGGTTCTGGACATGCTGGCGGCGGTGGGTCACGCGCACTCCAACCTGATTGTTCACCGTGACATCAAGCCCTCGAACATTCTGGTGACGAGCGACGGCACGGTTAAGCTGCTGGACTTTGGCATCGCCAAACTGCTTGGCGAAGGTCTGGCGGGCGCCGATGGTGGGATGTTAACGCTCGAGAGCACGCGGGCTCTGACGCCGGAGTATGCGGCACCCGAGCAAGTGACTGGCGAGCCTATAACGACAGCTACAGATGTTTACGCGGCTGGGGTACTTCTATACATGTTGTTGTCTGGCCGTCACCCAACGGCCGAAGGTTGCCAGACGCCCCTCGATACGATTCGCGCGCTGAAGGAGGTCCGGGCCGCGAAGCTCGGACTTGGCGACCTCGACAGCATACTTGCCAAGGCGCTCCATAAGGATTCGGGCAAGCGATACCAGACAGTTTACGTATTTGCGGAGGACCTGCGCCGTTATCTCGCGCACCAGCCGGTGCGTGCACGGGGCGATACAGTCGCGTATCGCGCGCGGAAGTTCGTGCGGCGGCATCGCATCGGGGTTGGCGGTGTCCTTGTAGCATCGCTCGCGGTGCTCGCGGCGACAGGATTCTCGATTGTTCAGATGCGTGAGGCGCAGGTGCAACGCGACGCCGCGATCTACGAGCGCCAGCGCGTGAGTGCGCAGGTCGAGTTCCAGTCGCAGGTCATGTCGCAGGTGGGCGACAAGCCGATCACCATGCATGAGATCCTGGACCGCTCGCGCGCCGCGCTCGAACGCGAATACAGCAACGCGCCGCATGTGCTGATACCGATTTTGCTGCAGCTATCCGCGCGATACGCCGAGCAAGGGGACAGCAAGATTCGCGGGGAGTTGCTTGCACGCGCGGATTCTCTCGCGACTGCAACTGGGGATCGCGGCGACCAGATCCAGGCGCGTTGCGAAATGGCCGACAACATGCGCACCGAAGGACGCTACCCCGATGCTCAGCGCATGATCGATAGCACTCAAGCGATGCTGCGTGCAACACCCAATCCACGGGTCGAAGTAACGTGTCTGCAATCGTTGGCGGATCTGGAAACAGAAGTTGGGCCAACTCACGACCGCGCGACACCAGCCATCCGGCGAGCAATGTTCATTCGAGATAGCCTGGGTGAGACGAGGGACATGATCTATGTGAGCCTCTTCTCATCGCTTGCCGATGCGCTCGATGAGGGTGGGCGGCACCGTGACGCGCTCGCCACGTATCGCAATGCGCTCGCCATTCTCGACACGAGTGGTCGCGGCGAGACGATGACGAGAACGATCATGCAGCATGACTATTCTGTCTCGCTGATGGCCCTCGGCGAAG
>JBDTAB010000185.1:0-2614 GCA_039924865.1 Gemmatimonadaceae bacterium
AGGTGGTGACGCCGGGCGTGACCAACGCTGCCCCGCCATCCGACGCGGTCGTGCTGTTCGACGGCAAGAACCTCGATCAGTGGGTAACCGCCCAGGACAAGTCACCAGCCAAGTGGATTGTCGCGAATGGCGTTGTGACGGTGAACAAGTCATCGGGCGATATCCAAACGAAGCGAAGCTTCGGGAGCTATCAGCTTCACATCGAGTGGCGGATTCCGGCGGATATTGCCGGCGAAGGACAGGACCGTGGCAACAGCGGGGTGTATTTAGCGACAACTCCGGCTGGAGGTTACGAGCTGCAGGTTCTGGATTCGTACAACAACAAGACTTACGTGAACGGGCAGGCGGCGAGCATTTACAAGCAGTATCCACCGCTGGTGAACGCGGCGAGGAAACCGGGGCAGTGGCAGACGTACGATGTTGTGTGGACTGCGCCGACGTTCAAGGGCGATGGATCGCTTGCGACGCCGGCGTATGTAACGGCGTTTCACAACGGAGTTCTGGTGCAGAACCACGTTGCGCTCAAGGGTTTCACACGTTACGTGGGGACGCCGTTCTACAAGGCGCACGGGGCGGCGCCGATTCTGCTGCAGGCGCACGGTGACAAGAGCAAGCCGATCAGCTACAGGAATGTCTGGGTGCGGCCGCTGTAGAGTCGATATAGCGGCATAATCACTCCAGTATAGTGTACTATATCTCAGTGAAGTGATGGCTCCAGGGTATTGAGCGTGACTCACTCATCGAGCGCATTCGAAACCTGCGCACGGCGACATAATGAAACGGACGGTATGAATTCATGAAAATTGGTATCATTGGAGCGGGGCACATTGGCGGTATGCTCGCGCGCAGACTGAGCGCGATCGGTCATGACGTGGCTGTGGCAAACTCACGCGGACCGGAGACGCTCGCGGATCTTGCAGCCACAACGGGCGCGACGGCAGCGTCGGTCACGGAAGCGGTTGAGGGGACGGACCTGGTGATCGTTACGATTCCGGAAAAGAGCATTCCCGAGTTGCCGAATGATCTTTTCGCAAAAGTACCCGCGTCGACGGTTGTTGTGGACACGGGCAACTACTATCCGGGGCGCGACGGCCGAATCGACGCCATCGAAGCCGGCACCGCAGAGAGCCGCTGGGTGGCGAATCAACTCGGCCGGCCCGTGGTCAAGGCGTTCAACAACATTTACGCGCAGCACATCGCCGACAACGCGCGTCCGGCGGGAACGCCTGGACGGATCGCGTTGCCCGTATCCGGCGACGATCCGGAAGCGAAGGCGGTCGTGATGCGACTGCTCGATGAGCTCGGCTTCGACAGTGTCGATGCGGGAAGCCTGGACGAATCATGGCGGCAGCAGCCAGGCAGTCCGGTGTACACAAGCAGTCTCGACGCGGCCGGTGTCCGTGCCGCGCTGGCGGCCGCCAAGCACGACCGCTCGGCGGAGTTTCGCGCCGAGCGATGATAAGGGAATAGGCGAAATAACGGCAGCGACATCGCGGTTGCATCGATGGGCGCGGTGCGCCTCGAGTACACGCTTGTACGCGCCCAGTTCGCGGAGAATGGCGGCGCCGCAAACAACAGAGGCGCGTACTTTGGAATAAGTACGCGCCTCCACAAATTGTTGCCGCTAGCTCATTTATGATTCCTTACTACCTAGTCGGGGTGGCCGGATTTGAACCGGCGACCTCTTGCTCCCGAAGCAAGCGCGCTACCGGGCTACGCTACACCCCGATGTTGTTGCTGGTATAGCCTCTCAACTTAATCGGAGGCGAGCGGTTAGCGCCACCCCGGACGGCTTCTGGGCGAACTTCGGCGGCTTTTGCGCGCCACGCAGCCATCCGGTCGATTAAAATAGGCTCGAAGCGGAGGCCGCTACGGGCACTTTGCGTATTTCAATCTCCAATCGATCCCCGCATGGCTTCAACCCTCGTCGCAGAGGCACCTACTGCCCAATCGCTGTATGAGGCAGCGTCCCACCCCACCGAATTGGAGCGGATAGTCGAACCACTCCGCGGGGCGGACGTAGCGGAGTTGGTCAATCAGCTGTCGCCGCAGAGAGCTTCGAAGGTACTGGCCAATCTTCCGTTCGATGTAGCGGTTGATGTGTTGAACGAGCCGGAGCTGGATCGGCGGCAAGCGATCGTTCAGCACATGAATCGCGGAGTCGCCGGCGCGCTGCTCTCTGCGATGGCGCCGGACCGGCGGGCGGATCTTTTGCGCCAACTGTCGCCTGCAAAACGGAAGTCGGTGCTGGCGACGATCGACGAACCCGACCGAACGCTGCTGCAGTCGCTGTTGGTGTATCCGGAAGGGTCCGTTGGTTCGATAATGACCACCGAATTCGCGAGCGTTGCGTCGAACACCACGGTTGCCGATGCGGTTGAGCGAGTGAGACTGCTCGCGCCTGACGTTACGGTGGTGTATGCGGTCTACGTCATAGATCCTGTAACGGGAATCCTGCTGCGCTCGGTGCACCTGCAGGATCTGCTGCTCGCGGACAGAAACGCAGCGATCACGAGCATCGGCGACGCTCGGAAACCGCTCTCTGCGCCGCCTCTGGCGAGTCAGGAGGATGCCGCGCGCATCATTTCGAAATACAATCTGGTATCGCTTCCAA
>JBDTAB010000186.1:0-10097 GCA_039924865.1 Gemmatimonadaceae bacterium
GGAACTGCCGGCACTCTCGCGTATGCGAGATGAGGGCGGCATGCGCACGATCACGACGGTTTTTCCGTCGGTCACGGGGCCGGCGTATGCGCCATTCCTCATGGGAATGCATCCGGGCTCCGTCGGCCTGCCGGGGCTGCGCTGGTACGATCGAGCACATGCCGCGTGCGGATGGCCGAGTCACGCGCGAAGCTACACGGGCCCGCAGGGACTGCGCCTCGACAGCGATCTCGCGAAAGATGCTACCACGATCTTCGAGCTCTCGGATTCCAGCATCGGTGCGCTGAGCGTGATTCGGCGCGGATTGCCGCCGTCGAGACGCATTGGAGGGGGAGCAGCATTCGTCACACACGCGGCAATCACGCATTTTCGCGGCAGAGTTGATGGCTGGCTCGACCTGGATCGCCAACTCGGCGACAGGTTCGTCGCGCGCGTGCGCGACGAACGACCCAAATACGCGTTCGTCGCGCTTACCGGGATCGACAAGGCGTCACATGCAACTGGTCATGATTCACCGACCGTACACGGTGCCATGCGAGTGGTCGACGATGTGTGCGCAAGACTGCGCGACGACTCCGAACGCGCTGGGTCATGGGATTCCACGCACTTGATGGTTGTGAGCGATCACGGCCATTCGCGCGTATCACAGCACGAAGATCTCGCCGGGTTTATCGACTCTCTTGGATTCCGTGTCGTCGCGCATCCATGGATCGTGCGACTCGGCGCGCAAGTCGCAGTAGCCGTCAGCGGCAACGCCATGGCGCACATCTACACCGGTCTCCACGCGCATCAGCGCGCGTTCTGGCCTTCGCTCGCCGGACAGTGGGGCGAAATTGCCGATGCAGTTCTCGAACGTGATTCGGTGGATATCATGCTTCTACCACTGTCACCAACCAGCTGTGAAGTACGAGCTCGCAACCGCGGCCACGCCATCGTACAGTGGTCCCGCTCAACTTACGAATATCATCCCGTAAGCGGAGATCCTCTCCGGATCGGGGAACACGGCAGCATCAACGAGACGGAGGCATACGACGCGACGATCGATAGCGAGTATCCGGATTCGCTGGTGCAAATCGCGCGACTGAGTTCGTGCTCCCGAAGTGGCGACATCATCCTCTCTGCCGCGCTCGAGTGGGATCTTCGCGCGCGGTACGAACCAATTCCACACGTATCCTCGCACGGCGCTCTCCATCGGCAACACATGCTGGTGCCGCTGTTAAGCAATCACCCGATTGAAGGACGCGCTCGACGCACGGTGGATGTCATGGCGTCGACATGTTCCGCGCTTGGGTTGACCGGCGCGCGCACGGAGGGAGTATCATTCATCGAGCCGGCGGTGACTGCTGCTCTATCCGCTCGTAAACTGCCCGTGCCTGCGTAAGCTCCGTGTGAAACCGGTTACGCTCCGCATCACTCCGCCATGGTGAGTGCTCAACGCGGGTCCAGATCGCATCAACGGCCTCACCAAGGAATCGTGCGTCCTCTGCGGAGGTGAATCGATGACCTCCACGCACAATGTACACCGGGCTTGTTTGTGCGAACGCATAGCTGTCGGTCACGAATTGCGATGACGGCCCGATAACTCGCGCCGTCACCCAGCCACCATCCGGCACCGGAACCGAAGCGTCGAACGTCATCCGAACGGAATCCGTCGGGCTGCGCGCGATCACACTGTCGACCACTTTTCCGTTAACAACGATGTCAAGCCGCGACATCGGCGCGATGGATATCGCCTCAGCCTGCACCCGAAAGGATTGCGCACCATTCGCCGCCACACTGATCTCATCTCCAGCCTCATGACCTGCAACCTGGAGGAATACCAGGGGACCGGTGGATCCGAAGGTGTGACCGGCCTTTATCCCCGCGAACCAGCTTGCCAGCGTGAGCTTCCCCTTGACGTGAACGTAGGTACGATCGGCACCCGGTGGCGGATCACGCCAGACATCGGAGAAATTGTCGGTCCCCGACGTCGCTGGCAGCTTGAATCCGCAGTTGAGCAATCGATAATACATCTCGGCCGACGACAACTCGTCCGACCAGACGGCGCCGATATCGTAGTAGTCTCCCTTGCCGAGCGCTGCGTCGACCGGAATGAGCGTGCTGGCTGCCTGTAATGGAGTCGTGACGGTGGAGTAGTATGGGTGCGGGAAACCGGCGAGGCCACCTTGGGCATGCGCGGAGTCGATGTACATCGCGTCCAGTGTGGGCTGCGCGTATGCTGTGCCTCGTACCCCTGCGGTGAAGGGGAGCACGAATCGCTTGATGCCGATCAGGGATATGTGGCCTAGTGAGCCGCGAAATTCCTCTCCGTACTGAAGTATGTAGTCAGGCGTAGATAACGGGCTCGGTTTGCCTGTGAGGTCTGACCACCGGCCCATGATGCGCGTGCCATCCATGTGAATGAGCGCGTTGGTAACGTGAAGATCTTCCGCGCGCAGTTCGTCGAAAAAGGTCTGGTGCGTGAGGCCAAAGCGCCCCTGATGCAGATCGTGGATGTGCGTGTCGCCGGAATACCAGCCGCGCGCAGGGAGATCGACCAATCGCTTTAGCCGGAGCGACGCGGTGCGTGTGGCGCCTGCGAGCACGTCGATGGTATCAGACTGCGGAATGTATTCGTAACCCTTGATAGCCTGGATCACGGTACGTCCGGCGGGGACCTCGACGTCGAATGTTCCAACCGTATGGAAGTACTGAGTTCCTGTCGCTGCAATTTCTCGGTGAAACCCGCCGGCGGGCGCATAGCCACGACCGTCGCCTGCCCTGACGTAAATGCGCGCAGCGGTCGGACGCCCATCCGGCCCGAGAACCGTCACGCGCACGTGTCCCGTAGCAGTCACGGGCTTGTGGCCGAGCATCGACACCAGCCGCCACGACGAAAAAGGACCACCACCCATGTCCGTGACATACAGCACGGTCGCGCCGGCACGGTTGGATACAAATGCGAACTGCTTTCCATCTGGCGATAGAGTCGGCGAGTACTCATCGCGGCTGTCCGCTGTCAGCTGTATAGGATTTCCGCCGGCCTTTGCGACGATCATGACATCGTTGCTTCCCGCGTTATCAGAGACGTAGAGCAGGGCCGTTCCGTCGCGAGTCCATGCCGGCTTCATGCGGTACTCGGTTTCCTCGTACTGCACCAATCGCGGTTCATGTCCGTTCAGCGGACTTACCCAGAGGCCACCGCTGCCGAGGTGGCCCGTTACGCGCCCGACGAATGCGAGCTCGGTACCATCTGGAGAAATAGCCGGTTGAATACCCTCCACGATCTGATCGTCAACGCCAGACGTCAGGTCGTGTCGGTATATGTGGAATGACTCACCACGGGCTGCGCCGCGCGCGCTCACGAAGTAGATGCTCGCTCCGTCGTGGCTCCAGACCGGCTCGACGTCGACTTCCGGATCCGTGGTTATGCGCTCGACCTTGCCGCCATCGGCGCTCACCACTCCTATGTCGAGGTTTGCATCACCGGTGTCCATCGACATCGCGATGCGTTTGCTGTCCGGACTCCACGACGGTTCGAAGTAGTAGCCTGGTCCGGAAGTGATTGCGACAGCCTCGCCGCCCGCTGCCGGTACTTTCCAGATGTCGCCACGCATCGAGAAAGCGATCCAGCGACCATCGGGACTCCATGCCGGAGCCATCGGGCCCGTTGAAACAGCTGGCAGCATGTGACGCTCGATTCGATCCGAATGACCGTATCGGCTTGGATCGGAGTGTCCCGGGCCTGCGGTGCCAGCCCCAATAGCTGCGGCAGCAATCAGCGACACGGCAACCACCACTCCCGCGTGCGGCCGCAGACTCCTCGTCATGTGTTTTCTCCTATCAGAAATCCGAACCGGTGACGCCTGACGGCATCACCGGTTCGGTCCTGCAATCCTGTCCGTCAGGGCTTGTCCCACCAGACGCGGCTGGAGAGAAGCGCCCCGCCTTGTGCGCCAATTGCCGCCTGTAGCGCCGCGTTGTTGAACGACTGCTCCGAGACCGGGTACGTCAGCCGGCGGGCAACAATATGCGGACTGGTAATGGCTGCCGGTCCTGGCTGGAGATCCGGCACACCCGTGCGACGCCACGAGCTGTATGCCTCGGTGCCTTCGGAAAAGAGCGCGATCCAGCGTTGGAGTGCGATCTGCTGCAGCCCAGTTGCGGGAGAATAGACGACCCGCGGAGACGCAACGTACTGAGCCGTCAAAGCATCCGAAATCCCATTGTACTGCATGGATGCCTGAATTGCCTGATTGTACAGAGACGCCGCATCGCCCGGCGCCCAGCCACGTGCGGCTGCTTCAGCCTGATCGAACAGCACTTCCGAGTACTGCATCAGAATCGACGGCGTCGTCTTCTGCCGATACGCCACGCCGACGCGTGAGGTGTTGGTGATGCCGATCGCAATCGCGTCGTCATCCTGCAAACCGTTCGGAGCTCCCACATAAAGTGGCTTGCTCGGGCTCGACACAATCGGATCAGCGTAAACTGCGAGGCGCGGGTCGAATACAGTATCAGCCGGGGTTGGGCCGATCGAGATGTACAGACTCTTCAACGTATTAACCAATGTCTGGCTCATGTGTTGGTCATCACGTGTAACGAAGTTCTGGTAGATAGGACTGTTATTCGTTCCATCGCCGGGCCAGCGCAGCAGCGCGTTGTCGCCATTCGACGTGAACACGCCGGCGGCAATGGCAGCCGCGACCTGCGTCTGCGCAGTCGCCGGATCGGCTTTGGAGAGCCTCAGTGCATATCGCAAGCGCAACGAGTTGGCGAATTTCTTCCACTTGGTGATATCGCCATTGTAGATCACGTCCGCGGTTCCGTAAGTGCTCCCGCCAACGACAGCCATGTCGTTGGCGGCTTTTAGATCGGCAAGAATTCCGTTGTAAATGTCCTTCTGGGCATCGTATTTGGGGGGCTTGGTGGGATCCGAAGAGTTCGCCTCGGAGTACGGTATGTCACCCCACATATCGGTCATCACCCCGTAGGTCCATGACTTCATGACCAGCGCAGGCGAGACCAGGTTGGGTTTGTCCGCGGGAGTGTTTTGACCGAGGATCGTTGCAAGATCCTGCAGACCGCCGGCGTAGAAACCGGACCAGTAGCCGTTGATGTTGTCGGGGCGGACCGAATATATGTCCTCGTCCGTAAAGCGGTCCATCGCGAGGTGCTGGGCCCATAGCGACGTCAACGTGAGGTCGAAACCGCCCCCTCGCGCTCGTCCCACAACGTCGGTAACGGCATTGGGAAACAGGAACTGCGGCTGCACGCTACCGGGTGCGTTTGGATTCTTGTTGATGTCGGTGAGCCCGCTATTGTCGCATCCACTTGCAAGCAGTGCCAAGGCAAGGACGGGCGCCAAGCCAAGTGTTCTGGAGATTCTCATATGCTCATCTCGCTCGGTATGAATTGAGTGCCGGTCATGGCGTCACGTTGACTACGAATCCAATGCTTCGCGCGGACGGAAATCCCGCGAACTCGATTCCCTGGACGTTGCTATTGTCGAACGCCGTTTCAGGATCGATGTCAGGTGCAGCAGCGTGCATCCACAGATTACGGCCCACCAGCGCGACCTTCATCTGCGAAATGCGGAACTTGTTGCTCAACGACTCCGGCACGCTGTAACCCAACCGCATCTCGCGTAGTTTGACGAAGGAGGCGCTGACGATGTTCGCCTCATGATTCTGGAACAGCGCATTGAAATACGCCTGCGCCGTCACCATGGTCGTGTTCGGACTGCCATCAGCGTTGACACCATCAACTACGAGACCGCCGCCTTCTGCGAGCGTCTGGCCATTCTCTCGCCCGCGCAGCGACGACTTCAGAACGCCCGACTCTTCGCCGAACATTTTCGTCGTACTGAAAATCTGACCGCCCTGCTTGGTATCGATCAGGAAACTGAAGTCAAAATTGCCGTAGTGGAACTTGTTCTGCAGTCCGCCAATCCAGTTAGGCGAGTAATGACCGAGCACGCGCTGCGTCGGATCGGTCCGGGGCAATCCGTTGAGCGTGATCAGATGCCCATCCGTATCGCGCAGGTACGGATTCCCGTAGAGAGTTCCGTAAGGTTGATTTTGCCTAGCCTCGACGCTCAGACCCCAGTACGCTCCGAGCACGACCGTCTGAAGTCCCTTGTAGAGGCTCACGACTTCGCTGCGGTTGCGCGCGTAATTCGCCGTAACGTCCCAGCTGAACTTGCCACTGCGAATCGGCGTAACGTTGAGCTGTCCCTCCACTCCGTGGTTGCTCAGGCTTCCCGCGTTCACCACCGCTGTTGTGTATCCAATCGCGGGAGTGATCTGTGCCGGAATGATCTGATCGCTGGTCAGCTTGTTGTAGTAAGTGCCGTCGAACGAGACTCGATCCTGGAAGAATCGTAGTTCGAGACCCGTTTCCCACGACCGCGTACGCTCCGGCTTGAGGTCGGAATTAGGTATCTGGTTGGGTACGGTAAATCGTGGAATTGAACCGAACGGAGTTCCCGCGGCGTAGGTGACAGCGAGTTGATACGGATCCGCGTCATTGCCTACCTGCGCCCAGCTCGTACGCAGCTTTCCATATGACAGAAGTCCGCCCAGGTGCAGCGCCGGTACTGCATCAGTGAAGACAAAGCTGCCCGACACGGATGGGTAGAAGTACGAATTGTTGCCTGTCGGAAGCGTCGATGACCAATCATTGCGCCCTGTTGCGTCGAGAAACAGGTAGTTGTTCCACGAGAACTGAGCCTGACCGTAAAAGCTGTTGGTCTGGCGCGCCGACTGGAACGACGACACCTGCGGCGTCACCGCCGAGTTGCCAATATTGAATGTCCCGGGAATCACAAGATGCGGTGTGCCATCCAGATACTGCTGGGTCGCATTGTCTCGGCGACTACCGCCGAGGTTGAACGTCATTCCGAGCCTGCCGCTGGTTGCCGGTCTGTCGGCTGAAAGCAGAAAGTCGCTGTTGGTCTCACGAATGAAATAATTCTGCTCGAAGAAGGCGCCACCAGCGTAATCGACGCCAATATTGCCGTCTGCGTACTCCTGCTTGCGCCAGTCGCGGTGCCAGTCGGTACCGCTGCGGACCATGCCCGTGAGCCAGTCATTGAACTTGTATGTAACATCCCCTACGCCGATCACACGATCACGCGTATCCATATTGGGATTGGCGTACACGTCCCAGTAAGGGTTATTGGTGGTGGTGTGGTTCGGACCGTTCTGCGTACCATCCGGATTGATGTAGTTCTTCATGCGGTCGTCGTTCCGCTGGCGACCTCCCCAGATCATGATATTGAAGAGCGCACTGTTGGCGGTGTAGCCCGTTTGCGGCCGATTCTGGTTTTGATCCTGGATGTACTGCACAGAAGCATGTGTGCTGAGCTTCGGTGTGACCTGTGCTCCGCCGGCGAGCGCGAGATTCAGCCGTCGGAGCGTGTTCGTGGGATACATCGACTTCTGATCAAGATTCGTAGCGCTGATGCGTACGTTCGACCTATCGCCGGCGGCGGACACCGCAACGTTGGTAGTCGAAGTGCGGCCGGTATCGAAGAAATCGCGCACGTTATTGGGCGAAGGGAGCCACGGTTCTGGAACGCCGTTACTCCACCACTGCACTATTGGGCGTCCGTCCATCTTGGGACCCCAGCTGCGGTTGACGTTGTCGCTGATGCCGCCACCCTTGCCGTCCTTGTACGCGAACTTGCCACCCGAACCCTGCCCATACACATCCTGGAATTCGGGGAGCTTGAGGGGCGTCTCGAATGTGAGATTTTGGGAGGCCGTGATACCGAGGCCCTTGGTGCCCTTGCCAGTTTTGGTGGTGATAACGATTGCGCCGTTTGCCGCGCGCGCGCCGTAGAGCGCGGCTGCGTTGGCGCCTGACAGGACGCTTATCGATTCTATGTCGTCAGGGTTGATGTCCGACGCTGCGTTTCCAAAATCGAAGCCGCCGAACCCGCTATTTGTATTCGAGCTGTTGTCGATCGGAATGCCGTCCACGATGAAGAGCGGCTGATTATTGCCCGTAATCGAATTCTCGCCGCGGATCACGATGCGGGCAGACCCGCCTGGTGGCCCGCCGGAAGTAATCTCGACACCGGGCACCTTGCCTGAGAGCGCGCTGACGATGTTTGGGTCGCGCGCAGCGGTCAATTCGGAGGCGTTGACGCTGGTCTGTGCAACACCCAGCGATCGTTTGTCCCGTTGAATGCCGAGGGCGGTGACGACGACTCCTTCGAGTGACGTCGTCGTCGTCGTCAGCACGAAATCGTGCGTGATGCTGCCAGGCGACAACGATATCGACGCCGTTTCCGCTCGGTAGCCGATGCGTCGGGCCGTTAACGTCGCCGTTTGTCCGGTGAGTCTGGCGGAGGGAACGACAAACGAATATCGTCCATCTGCGGCTGTCGTTGTTCCCAGGTTCAGTCCGGTTATAAAGACGCTTACCGCAGGAAGCGGCGCGCCTTCGGCCGTAACACGGCCGGAGATCGTTGCGTCACCCTGTGCGAATGACGAACACGGAAACAGTGCCAGCGCGCTCAAGACAACGCTGGTGAGTCGAGCGATACGTGCCATCCTCGTTCTCCTTACCATCCAACAGTGTCAATGCCTGCGGCGGGTTGCAGACAGATATTTGATCTAGAGGATAAAGTATACTGGATGCGGGAATGTCGGAAGATGACGAGAACCTGCTATCCGGATACGTACGGCCGCGTACGGAAGCATAATATGATTACCTGTATCCATCCACATACCCAAACCATGACGCGCCCTAGCCCCACTCAAACAGCGCTCGACACGACAGGCGCCGGACAACCCGGCAGGCAATTCCGGCATGCTTTGCTCATGCTCTGCGCATCCGGCCTCACGGCGTGCACGACCGCTCCGCCGGCTACGGGGCCAGCCCCAGCAACTGCTACAGGGCTGGCAGCGTTACTCGATCCGCAGCCCGCCCCCATGGCCCCTGGCATCTTTGCCGTGCGATTCGAAACGAGCCAGGGCCCGATCGTGATCACGGTGCACCGCGAGTGGGCACCGAGAGGCGCCGATCGGTTCTATTACCTCGCCCGGAACGGCTTCTTCGACGGCGAGCGCTTCTTTCGCGTCGATTCCAATTTCATCGCGCAGTTCGGACTGAATGGAGATCCGAGAGTGATCGCAGCGTGGAAGCACCGCACCATGCCCGACGATCCGGTCCGCGTCAGCAACCTGCGCGGCACTCTCGCGTACGCGATGACGGGACCCGATACGCGCACCACCCAGATCTATTTCAACCTCGTCGATAACAAGCGACTCGACGCGCAGGGATTCGCGCCGTTCGCAGTCGTGACGAGCGGGATGGACGCCGTCTTACGCATCTACTCCGGATACGGCGAGCACGCCGGCGGTGGTGTGCGCGCCGGCAAACAGAATCTCATCGAGACAGGCGGCAATGAGTACCTGGAGCGGGAATTCCCCAAACTTGACTACATCAAACGTGCTGTGGTGATCCTACCGGACAGCATGTGACCAGCGGCTGAATCCGTTCAGGGCCTCGCGCGGCGCGGCGTGGGTGCCCAAGCGGCTGTGTCGGCCGCACTCAAGGGACCAATTGTTCCCTCCACTGACTTCATCAGTGCTTGCGGGTCGTACACCTGCCCTGCCTTGATGACGAGCCGCGGCAGGCGCACATGACGGATGTCCGCGAGGGGATTTCCACGCACCACGACGAGATCGGCCCACTTGCCGGGCTCGATCGTCCCAAGCTTGTCGCCGACTCCGATCGCGCGCGCACTGTTGATTGTCGCAATCCGGAGCACCGCGGCATTTGGGATTCCCGATAGCGAAAGTGACAGCAGTTCGCGGTTCACTGCGAACGGCGTGAAGAACTCCCCCCAACTCGGATGATCGGTGCCGAGCGTGATGAGGTCACCGCCGCCGGCATCATAGAACGCCTTCACTTCCTTGCGCTTGGTCCAGTAAATGTTTTCGAATTGCTGATCGACCGGCCTTGGCGGCCGCGCCTTGACCACCGCGCGCATGTACGGCGTGAGGAATCGCTCCTCATCCGTGTAGTACGTGTACACTGCCGGATCTTTCTTGCCGTAGTATCCGTACGCGCTCAGCGTTGCATCGAAATAGACGTGCTCCTGC
>JBDTAB010000187.1:0-3711 GCA_039924865.1 Gemmatimonadaceae bacterium
TTCCGAACACGAGCGTTAAGCCCTGCAGCGCCGATGGTACTCCGATCGAGAGATCGCGGGAGAGTAGGCCGTCGCCGGCACTTTTTACAAAAGGCCGTCCATAACTGGACGGCCTTTTGCATTTCCATACCCCCCATGACAAAAGCTGGAACTGTAACCGTCGCCGGCAAGCCCAATGCAGGCAAATCAACGCTCCTCAATAGGCTCGTTGGACAGAAGCTCAGTATCATCAGCGAAAAGCCCCAGTCCACCAGGGACCGAATCGTCGGGATCCGTTCAGAAGGCGATACCCAGATGATCCTGGCCGACACACCGGGCCTCCTCGACCCGACATACCTGCTTCAGTCGGCAATGCAGTCCGCTGCGGTACATGCCCTCTCGGATGCAGATTGCATCGTCTACGTTATCGACGCCAGAGATGGCAACCCGGAGCCGCTCGAAAAGGCCGCTGGTATTGCGTCACCCCCCCGCGCGCCGGTCATTAGTGTACTCAACAAGTCCGACCTGCTTAACCGCTCCGATCGCGAACGCCTCACCGCCGCACTGCCAGACGCTATCTTCACGTCGGCGCTCACGGGAGACGGATTCCCAGAGCTCATCCGTACTATCGAAAGCCATCTTCCGGAGGGGCCTTTCCTTTTCCCAGTCGAAGATGTCAGCATCCATTCGGTTCGCTTTCTCGCGGCCGAACTGATACGCGAAACTGCACTCGACCAGCTCGGCGCCGAGGTTCCGTACAGCATCGCATGCGAAATCGAGGAATTTCGGGAAAGCAGCTCGCCCATCTACATCAGAGCCGTGATATATGTGGAGCGCGAAAGTCAGAAGCGGATCCTTATCGGGGAGAAGGGACGCCGCATCAAGCTGCTGGGCACCGCCGCTCGGCGGAAGATTGAAACTCTCGTCAGTGGTACCGTGTATCTCGACCTTTGGGTAAAAGTGTTGCAGAATTGGAGAAGGGATGCAGCGGCACTTCGCCGCTTTGGCTACACCATAAACGACTAACGCCTACATGCCAATCGCACCACAACTGCTCGAGATCCTCGTTTGCCCCAAATGCAAGGGACCGCTCGAATATCGTGAGGCGGACGACGCCTTGATCTGCCAGCGTGACAAGCTCAAGTACCCTATACGCGACGGAATTCCAATCATGCTGATCGACGAGGCGACGCCAGTCTAGCGGTGACACTCACACGAGAAGTCTCCGCCTCACTCGCGGTCCGAGCATTTCTCGCCGCGAGCTTCTGCATATTCCCGGCGTTGATGCATGCGCAGTCGGGCCAGGAGGGAATCTTTCTTCTGCTCCCCGTAGGTGCACGTGCGGTAGGCATGGGCGAGGCCGTAGTCGCACAGCGCGGTGGAAGCGACATGCTCTGGTGGAATCCTGCCGCAGTAGCGGGCAACGGAGAAACTGATCATGAGATAGCGCTGCATCACTCGACAACCGTCGTGGGGCAGGGGAATGCGCTTGCGATCCTCTGGCCGCTCCAGAAGCGCAGCGCGTTCGGTTTCGCGATCAACGTCCTGGACCTGGGACAGCAGACGCTGACCGACGATCAGGGCCAGGGAATTGGTGTAGCGACTCCAACGGATTATTCTCTCGGTGTGACGTATGCGGTGATGCCGATATCCTGGCTCACATTCGGCGCGACCCTGAAGCACGTTGAAGCAGGAATCCCGTGTTCGGGCGTATGCAGCGGCCTCGGACTCGAGAGCTCTCGGTCCAACGGAGGCGATGTCGGTATCCAGATCCGGCCCGTGGGTCGTCCGTTGACGGTCGGCGTCGCAGCACGGAACCTCGGCATCGCGGGGGCTACTGGGCGGCCCGGAAGACTCGATGTGGGCGCAGATTACATGGTGGTCGCCTTCGCCCGCGGCGACGACACGGTCGAGGTTCACGGCGCGGCCAGCCTCATTGGCACCGTCAGGATGGACAGCACGAGCTCTCGCTTCGGTACTGACGTCGTGGTTGACCAGAAGCTGCACGTCAGGGCTGGCTACATCAGAGACCCGGCGAACGGGTCGGGAGGTGCGATCGGCGTCGGATTGCAGTCCGGTAAACTGGTGTTTGACATCGGTCGCACCTACGGAGGATTGACCGGAACCAACGACAAGCCGCCAACCTACTTCTCGCTCCGATACTTGTGGTAGCCCGGCTGACAGGGAATTCGGCTGCCGCCAAGGCTGCCGCCACCCCTGCGTGCGCGGTTATCTTCCACCAGTCGAGATGACGGATCAGTCGCTTCCCACGCCGCAGCTTCCAATTGCGCTGCTTCTTCAGCCCGTAGAGGCTGCCCTACCTCCGGTGGTCGCGGCGTGGCTCAGCCACTTGGCTGTCACTGTCGTGCCCGTGGCGTCCTTTGACGAGTTGACTATCTATGCCCTTCGGTCGCGCCCGCGCCTGGTTATAGTCGATGGTCGCAGTCCCGTAGGCGAGCCACTAACCGCGTGCCGCAAGTTCAAGCGCGACCCATATACTGGGGTCGTGCCGGTGATCTACGTGGCTCCCGATGGCACGCGCGCCAGAATCGACGCTCTCGAAGCGCTTGCTGACGAAGTGGTCTCGGCGGATATGGACGACGGGGAGTGCCTGACCAGGCTCCGCTGCACCCTGTTGCGTTCAGACCGCGATGTCAACGTGCACCCCTCCACGAGGCTGCCCGGGGCGCCGGCGATTCACAACGCCATCCGCGAGCGTCTGGAGATGCCCTTCGCGGCGTGCTATGCCGACCTTGATCATTTCAAGGAATTCAACGATCGGTACAGCTATGTCGAAGGTGACAAGGTTATACGATTGCTCGCGGCGCTGCTTCATGACACGGTCCGTGGCCTCGTGGGCGAGGATGGCTTTGTGGGCCACATCGGCGGTGATGATTTTATTTTCCTGATCCCGCGGGATCGAGTTGACGATGTGTGCAGCGAAATCGTCCAGACATTTGATACACTGATCGCCTATCAATATTCGGAGCACGATAGGCGCGCCGGTTATTTTTTTGGAAAGGACAGGCGCGGACAACTGCACCGGGTACCGTTGATGACGCTCTCCATAGGCGTTGTGACGAACGAGCGGCGCACGTTCACGGAGCCTGATACAGTGAGCGCGCTTGCTACCGAAATGAAGACTTACGCAAAAACACTTCCTGGGTCGGTGTACGCAGTGGACCGTCGTACAGATGACCGACCCGAGATGTCGACATCGCAGTTGACTGAAACCGGTGCCCGTCAATGACGCCAATGCTCGTGCAGTGCTCTTCGTGTCTGACCGAATTCGAGCTGGATCCGGCCAAGGTTCCAGCCGCCGGAGTTCGCGCGCGCTGCTCGGTCTGCTCGGCTGTTATTTCGGTACCGGCGCCTCGAGTCGAGGCAAAGCCTGCGGAAGTTGAGCTGCCAGCGCACGAACAGGTCGCCACCGAGCTGCCTGCCGCTGAGACAGCGCCGGCTCCGAAGCCCGCTGCAGAGTCCCAGCGGACGCAGCCAGAACCGCAGCACGCGGCGTCACCGGTTGCGGCGGAAACCGAATCGTCCCACGTTAGCGCCTCTACAGCGCAGCCTCCGTCGGTACCGGCGGAAGCACCCGCGCCGCCGGAGCCCGCACCGCAGGAGCCCGCGACTCCGGCTCCGGTGGCCGCAGCTTCTGAATCCTGGGAGCATCGCGCGGATACCGGCGCTGACCGCACGTGGGGGGCACGGACTGCCACTGAGTCTGCTCAC
>JBDTAB010000188.1:0-3502 GCA_039924865.1 Gemmatimonadaceae bacterium
CCCGACGTACCACTCGGCAATGTTAGCACGATGGAGGACGTTGTCGCACGATCGATGGTGCGACTGTCGTTCACGATGACACTGCTCGCAATTGCAGCCGCGATGGCGCTGATCCTGAGTGCGATCGGTATCTACGGCGTCATCTCATACATCGTTGGCCGTCGTCGCGGTGAAATTGGAATCCGCATGGCGCTCGGCGCACACGCCTCGCGTGTTGGCACGTTGGTCGTGAGGCAGTCCGTACAGTATGCGGTTTTCGGCATAGTGGTCGGTATAGTCGCAACGCTGTTGATCATGCGTGTACTCGGCTCGGTGCTCTACGGAGTGAGCCCAAACGATCCAACTACTCTAGTGGTTGTGTCGGCCATCATGCTGCTGATCGCAATTCTCGCGAGCTACGTTCCGGCGCAGAGAGCAATGAGCGTCGATCCAGCGGAAGCGCTCCGGGCCGACTGAATGAGTAATCAAGCGAACCATTTGACAGCGAAAAGAATCTAAGTGGATATACCTCGTGAACGCGCGCCGAACAAAAGGCGCTACATATATGGAGCAATTGGAGTCGTCGCCGTAGTGCTGGCGATCATCGGAGTCTCGCGTCTCAAGCCTGCCGCGCCTAGCGTGGATCGCTCGTCTGTCGTGATCGATTCGGTTAGGAGGGGCGACATGGTTATAGATGTTCGCGGGCCGGGTTCGCTCGTTCCGGAGCAGATTCGCTGGATCTCATCCGTCACGGCGGGGCGTGTGGACAAGATCGATGTGCGGCCCGGTGCAACGGTGACGGATACGACGACGCTGCTCGAGCTGAGCAATCCAGACGTGCAGCTCGAATCATTGAGTGCGCAGATGCAGTTGAGTGCTGCCGAAGCTGCGTTGGTGACTCTTCGCATCAGTCTGGAGAACCAGCGGCTCGCGCAGGAAGGAGTCGTCGCAACTACTACGTCTGACTATAAAGACGCGATGCGGAACGCAACTGCGTTCGACGAGCTTGAGAAGAAGGGCTTCCTCGCCAAGGGATTGCTTGCGCCAATGGATGTGAGCAAGGCGAAGGACAAGGCTACCGAGCTGAAGGCGAGGATGTCGATCGAGCAGAAACGCCTCGACGTGATGAGCCAATCAATCAACGAACAGCTCGCACTACAGAAGGCGCAGGTGGACAAGTTGCGCGACATCGCACAGTTCCAGACCGGACGTATCTCGTCGATGCAGGTGCGTGCGGGAAGTGCTGGTCAGTTGCAGGAGCTCTCGCTGGAGCCCGGGCAGTACGTGCAGGCCGGGACAATTCTCGCGAAAGTTGCGCAACCCGGACGACTGAAAGCTGTCCTTCAGATTCCGGCAACGCAGGCCAAGGACATACAGATCGGGCAGGTTGCATCAATCGACACTCGTAACGGTCTCATTCCAGGCCACGTGATACGAATTGATCCGGGCGCGCACGATGGGACGGTCGCGGTAGATGTTGCTCTGGACGGGCCTTTGCCAAAAGGCGCGCGTCCCGATCTAAGCGTTGATGGCACCATCGAGCTGGACAGGCTGAAGAACGTTCTCTATACGGGTCGGCCAGCGTATGGTGATCCGGGAAGTGTTGTTGGGCTGTTCAGGCTTTCAAAGGATGGAAAGGAAGCTGTACGCGTGAACGTGAAACTTGGACGGGAGTCCGTGAACATGGCCGAGATCGTTCAGGGGCTGCAGGCCGGAGACCGGATAATTACTTCCGACATGTCTGGATCCGATACACAAAGTCGAGTGAGGTTGAATTGATGTCCCGGATCATCCGTATTGTCGGCGTGCTGGAAAGCGAGTCATGAATAGCCTGGGGCGCGACCTGCGGTACGCAATGCGGACGCTTGCCCGCAGTCCCGGCTTCGCCGTCACAGCGATCGTCATCCTGGGGCTTGGGATTGGCGCGATGACGGCAATCTTCACCGTTGTGAACGGAGTACTGTTCCGACCGCTACCATATACGCAACCGGACCGGATTGTCGTACTGCAGGAATTGAGTGCAAAAGGCCACGCGATGGCTGTTGCTGGTCCCAACTTCACCGACATTCATGAGCAGAGTCGGAGCTTCAAGGCGCTGGCTGAAGTGAGCAACATGGGGCCAGTCACGGTACTCGGTGCAGCGGAACCGCAGCGGAGCAGGGAAGTCCTCGTGTCTCAGGACTTCTTCCGTGTGATGGGAGTACAGCCGACGCGCGGTCGGGCGTTTCTGCCGGAGGAACAGGTACCCGGCGGTGCACCGGCGGTTATTGTAAGCAACGCATTCTGGCAGCGTGCGCTGGCTGGCGGTTCCATTGCTGGAAAGGCGCTCACCTTTGATGGCAGAGTCTATTCTGTCGTCGGTGTGATGCCTAAGGGATTCGACTATCCGCGCGGCGTCGAGCTGTGGACAGCCGCAGGCATCGAACCGCCACGTGGTAGCCGGACTGCGCACAACTGGTTCGTAGTGGGACGCTTGGCGGACGGTGTGTCATTGCAACGCGCGCGCAGCGATGTCAGCAACATCGCACGCCGGCTCAAGGCGCAGTACGGTAGTGACATCGATATGACGGACGCGTCGCTGGTTCCGTTGCGGGATCAGATGGTCGGAGACGTGCGTACGCCACTCCTCGTATTCCTCGGTGCAACCGCGGTACTATTGTTGATCGCAGTTGCCAACGTCAGCAATCTGCTGCTCGCACGCCTCGCGGTGCGACGTCAGGAGATCGCGGTACGCGTCGCACTCGGTGCCGGTTTCCGCTCCCTCATTCAGCAACTCATGGCGGAGTCTCTGGTGTTGAGCCTGGCGAGCGGCGCCGCGGGAGTATTGCTGGCGTACATCGGCACCGTACTGCTCCTGGCGTTCAGTCCCAGTTACATACCTCGAATGGGAGACGTGAGCGTTAATGGGACAGTAGTTCTGTTCGCCCTCGGTGTGTCGCTCGTTGTCGCACTTGCGCTTTCGGTAATGGCTGCACTCAGCGGGGTACCAAAAGACATTCGTGGAGCGCTCGCTGGTGGACAGCACACGCTCGCCGGCAGCGGCTCCGGGCGGATCGCTCGCGATGTTCTGGTCGTCGTTCAAACGGGACTCACGTTGGTGCTGCTCGCCGGCGCCGCTTTGATGGGCCGCAGCATCCTGCGCCTGCTGAAGGTTGATACCGGTTTTCGGACCGAGAGTGTTCTCGTGATGAACGTCGCTGCGAGTTCACCGGATGACAACGCACGTGTACGCTCGTTCGACGAACAACTTCTGGCACAGCTCCGCGCAACGCCAGGCGTTCGCGCCGTGGGCGGGATTAATGCCTTTCCGCTGCAGAACGAGGGCGCCAATGGAACCTACCTGTTGCTCAACACCCCGGATGAAGTAAAAAACTTTGATGACTTTGGGGCGCTCGCAAAGAATCCTTCGCGGAGTGGCAATGCCAACTGGCGCGTGGCAAGCGCCGGATATTTCGAGGCGATGCATATACCTGTGGTACGTGGCCGGGTCTTTGATCAGAGCGACGCGCCTGATGCCTCGGTC
>JBDTAB010000189.1:0-12153 GCA_039924865.1 Gemmatimonadaceae bacterium
CACGCCGCACTGCCTGTTCGAACGCAGCCTCGTTGGTAGCGACAATCTGTCGCTGCAGATCGAGCACCTCACGATCACGTCGCGTGCCGCCCCAGTTCCACGGTGACCACTTTACCTGAACGCCGGCGAGCCAGTAGTTGCTGAAGTCCTGCGCTAGTGGATTGAGGCCCGGTCGCCCGTATCCCGTGCGACCGAACGCCGACACGCGCGGAAGATTGGCCGCGCCGAGCGATGCTGCTTGCTGCGCCAGAACATCGCGACTTCTTGCGAATTGCACGTATTCGGGGCGGGCGCGTACCGTGTCGATGTCTATCCGCGCGCGCGCTACCTGTGTGACAAGGTCGGGAAGCGAGAGCACGTCTGTTGCCGGTATGGGCTTGCCCGTAAGGTCGCGGAGTATTACCAGCGACGCGTCGTGGCTCGCGGTGAGCTGTGCGACCGCCTGCTGCTGCTTGAGGATCTCCGCATCGAGCATGTCAGTTTCGCTCTGCAATGCAGTTCCGTGAGCGACGCGACTTGCGGCAAGTTTTCGTTTTGCCTCGAGATCAGTGATCACACTTTCGAGTTCAGCGCGCTTCGCCTGCTGGAGCAACGCCGAAAAGTATGCCTCGTTCACATTGATTCGGAGCGTGAAGGTTGTAGCCTGTACATTCGCCTGGGACGCCGCAAGCTCAGCCCGCTCCACGCGTCGTCGCGCGCCGGTGGTGGGATCATAAATCGTCTGCTGGGCGGCAATGTTCGCATCGTATGTGTCATGCGGCGGTACCGGGACCGCATCGCCGTTGGGGAGGCGCAGCGGGAGCGTCAGGACGTCTGACTGGTACTGTCCCTGCGCGTTGACACCAATCGTGGGCAGGCGCGACGCGTCAATGTTCTGCATGCGAAGAGCGGACTGGGATGACAGCAAGTCCAGCTGTCGAGTGCGCGGATCGTTCTGCACCGCCTGATTTTGCAGGTCGCCGAGTTGCAGCGAGTCGTGCACCGTGGTCTGCTGTGAGCGCAGTGCGAACGGGGACGCGGAGACGAACAGACCCGCGAGCCCTGCAATGATTAAATGGCGGCGGTCAGTCATGGCCGTAAAGCGTTGAGGATGAAGTCCGGCAGTTCTTTTCTTCGCTCGTCCAGGAATCGCGAGAAGTCCGCATCATCCTGTCCAAAGACCAGTCGTAGCACCGGGCTCGCGGCGAACGGGAAGACGCATAGCGACACCATGTTCACGAGAAACTGGTCGACTGCGATCGATCGCATCGCGCCGATTCGGGCCTGTTCTTCGAGCTGCGCGGCGAGCCGGGGGAGGAACGACTTCATGGCGTCGCCCAGATGCTGTGCGGCGATATCCGCGGCCAGTGTCGTGAGCCGTTCGGGATTGAAGTGCAGCTCGGCGATGATGTATCCCGGAATGAACGGGCTCTGGCGCAGTGTGTCGATGTAGAGCTGGACGAACTGCTCCACCTTCTGCTCGATACTGCTGTCGGAGCCGAAGACGAGCACAATCGCCGGAGCAACTCGGCCGGCGATGTCGCGAAATACGGCCTGAGCGAGACGGTCCTTGGATCGGAAATAGTAGTGAAGCAGGGCCTGGTTGACCCCCGCCTCCTGGGCGATATCCTGCATGCGCGCCCCTCCGGTGCCGTGCCGCACGAAGACAGTCCGTGCCGCCTGCAGAATCCGCTCTTCCGTTTCGCCGTCTGGTCCAGTCGTCATGATTAGTTAGATAGTTAAACCATCCAGTTAACATCGAAGAATCTAAGAATCGTCGTTCGAAGTGGCAAGGGGTCTTTTTCGATGTATTGCGATGTGCGTTATCGACACGAAAGGGGCCGTCCTCTGCAGGACGGCCCCTTTCTTCGTGGTCTGGTGCGGCTTTCTCTGGCTTCCAGCGTGATCCCTGGCGGTGGACCCCAACCGTGCTAGTGCGCGGCCATGCCACCGAGTGTGAAACGAAATTCGTGGGCGCTCGCGTCGTAGTTGACGGCATACGTGGTTGGGTAACGACCGGGCGCGGCCCACTGCGCGGGCTGTGGAATCGGCTGGCTGGTATTGGGATGTGTCTCCAGGTACGCCTTGGTAATCATCGGCTCCATGAAGATGTACTTGCCGTCCCATGACCCGTAGATGAACGTGTTGGTGAACTGCTGTCCGTTCACTTCTGGAGAGTGGACGTCGCTCCAGTGAAGGCCCATTTGTGGGATCGCGTTGTTCGCGGGAACGCCAGGCGGAGGCACGTATCCAGCCGGAACGAAGTTGGCCGACGGGAAATTGGCAGCCTTTGTCGCGAACTGAGGATCACTCGGGAGGATCGCGTGCTGAACGTCGCTGCTCACCATGTAAAAGTGGAGATCGAAATGCGGGTAGCCGTATAGTTGCGGTGGTTCGTGACCGTTTGGATTCCAGCCGAGCTCTGCGTGGTCGAACCCGTATCCCCTGGCCTCCGCCGGCAATGGAAGAGTCACCATCAGCGCCGTTGGGTTGGGGCCCGATACGGTCGTCGGCAATCCGCTGAGCGCCTGGTCGGTCATGCTGATTCCGAGCGCCATTGGAGCGCCGGCTGCGTCCGTCTGGACCCAGGCTCGAGCGGTGCCCTGTGCGAAGCTGGCCGAGGGGCCGTAGAAGGTGCCGGCTTTCGATTCCGGACCCGCGGAATCGGAACAGGCTGTGGCGAGTCCTACCGTAGCCAGGGCGATGGCAGCTGTTAAACCGATGATCCTTTTCGCGTTCATGGGGGTTGCTCCTGTGTGTATGCCAGCGACGAGGCATTGGACGACGCCAGATGTTGTCTTATCTCTCTCAAGCGACAGGTCGGGCGCATTTTTTTCATCGATGCCGGCCGATCCCGGGTTCGACTGCCTTGCGCGGCGCTTTGGTGGTATGATTGGGAGTGCCGACGGAGTCAGATGCAGACGTACAGCGCCTCTTTGACGAACTCATCGACCTCGATCCGGTCCGTCGTGCCGTGCGTATCAGCGAGCTCGCGGTTGACGCGCCCATTGCGGACGAGCTCTCGGCGCTGCTCGCCGCGGCAGATCGTGCGGGCGACTTCCTTGGCTTGGTCGAGCGATCTCCCCCTGCGGGTTCCGGTGTCGCAGAGGCCAGGTACAGGGCAGGTGAGATCGTTGCGGGACGGCACAGATTACTCGCCCACCTGGGACAGGGTGCAACCGGCGACGTCTATCTGGCCTGGGATGAGCAGCTCGAGCGGCGGGTCGCGCTCAAATTTCTACGCGGCGCGTCGGGTTCGGATTCCGCAGGACACGCGCGCTTCATTGCCGAAGCTCGCGCGGCGGCGAAACTCGACCATCCTCACGTCGCCAACATCCACGACATCGTAGAGGGCGAGCCAGGACAGTTCTTCATCGCGATGCCGTACTACTCCGGCGAGACGCTACGAGACCGCATCGCACGCGGCGCGCTCGCGCCAGCGGATGCACTCAGGATCGCGGCGCAGATCGCGAGCGCGTTGTGCGCCGCGCACGACGCGGGAATCGTGCACTGCGATCTCAAGCCTGCGAACGTTCTGTTCGACGCTAACGGCGATGTAAGACTCGCGGACTTCGGCGCCGCAAAGTGGCTTGTCCGCAACTCGTCGTCGCGAAACGCATTCGCGGCCGGAACCATTGCATACATGTCGCCGGAACAGGCGCGCGGCGAGGGGGTGGACGCCAGAACCGATCTCTGGGCACTGGGAGTTGTGATGTACGAGATGCTGTGCGGGAAGCGTCCGTTCGTGGGCGCGGATTCCGAGTCAGTTCTGCGTGCGCTGATGAACGAACCGCCGTCGCAGCTACCGCCAGACGTTCCAGTGACGTCCGCCACGAGCCTTCTCGTGATGGAATTGCTTGCAAAAGATCCGGTGATGCGTCCGCGGCATGCCCAGAGTGTGCGCAACGCCCTGGAGCAATTGATCGCTCACTCCGCCGCTGCCGCTGCGCTGCCAGCAGCCACGGATTCTGCCGCCGGCAGCGTGCCACGCGCGGTCACGAGTTTTATTGGCCGAGGGCGCGAGATAATGCTTGCGAGCGATCTGCTGCGTCACACGCGCCTGCTGACGCTCACTGGCACCGGCGGAACCGGAAAGACGCGACTCGCACTCGAGCTCGCCGAACGACTGCGTGACGAGTTTGCGGATGGAGTACGGTTCGTTGCGCTAGCGGAAATTGCGGACCCGGCTCTGGTCCCGTCGCTGCTCGCGCGCGTTCTTGGACTGCGCGATTTGGGCGGCGCGCTCGACGATCGCATTATCGGCGCGTTGCGCGAGCGACGAGTCCTTGTCGTGTTGGACAACTTCGAGCACGTAATCAAAGGAGCCGCGTTCGTCTCCACGTTGCTGGCTGCGTGTCCGGATATCAGTGTACTGGTAACGAGCCGTATCCCGCTCGGGATTCAGGGCGAACAGGAGCTTCCGGTTCCACCACTCGCGCCGCCGACGCGCGCGGATACTGACATAAGCGGTAACGAGGCCGTGCAGCTCTTTGTGCAACGTGCGCGCGCGGTTCGTCCCAGTTTTGTATTGAGCGACGAAAACCTCGCCGTTGTAGCGGAGATATGCCGCCGGCTGGATGGACTGCCGCTCGCACTCGAACTGGCCGGTGCTCGAGCCAAGTTGTTGTCACCTCGTGCAATGCTGGCGAGGCTGGAGCACCGGTTTGATCTGTTGCGAACCGATTCGCCTGATCGCCCGGTGCGACATGGCACGATGCACGGCGTCATCGACTGGAGCTACGTGCTCCTGACCGACGACGAGAAAGATCTATTCGGCCGTCTCGCGGTCTTTGTGGGAGGTGTGTCGGTACAGGCGGTGGAAAGCGTGATGCGGGCCGACGCAACGGCAGCACAGCACGCATCTGTGACTCTCGATTTGCTGACGTCGCTTTGCAACAAGAGTCTGCTCAGGTATGAGGAACAGCAGGACGGGGAGCCACTCTTCGTCATGCTCGAAACGGTGCGCGAGTTTGCGCTGGACCGACTGCGTGATGCAGGACGCGAGGCTGCCGTCCGGCGCGCGCACGGCACGTACTACCTGTCACTTGCGGAACAAGCCGCGGGCAATCTGCGGGGGCCGGCCCAGGTGGAATGGCTGGACCGACTCGAAGCGGCATACGCAAACTGCCGCGTCGCGCTGGATTTCGCGCTCGATCGGGCCACGAACGGCCTCACCGGCGGCTTGCGCGACGCGGCGCGGCTGGCTGTAGCGCTGCACCGTTTCTGGCTCACGCGCGGTCCATTACTCGAGGGGGCGGAATACTTTCACCGTATAACGACGCTTGAAGGAAGTGCGCAGACTGAGGCTGCCGACCTCGACATGAGGCTTCGCGCCGCCGTACTGAGTAGCGCGGCTCAGCTCGCGAATACTCGCAGCGTGTTCCCCCAAGCACGCGATCTTTTTGAGAGAAGCCTTGTGTTGTATCGTGAAGCGGGCGACGATGTCGGCGTGGCCACGACTCTCAACAGTCTTGCGTGGACATTGTGGATCATTGGAGACATGTCTGCTGGCGAAGCCATGGCCCGTACTGCGATGGCGATGCATCAGAAAGCTGGCAACGTACTGGGCGCAACACTGTCACTCAACACACTTGCGTGGGTTGCGATGGAGCGGGGACGATTTGCAGAGGCCGAAACGCATTTCGCTGATGCGCTCGCGTCGCATAATGCGCGCGGCGACCGGCGCGCAGCGGCGTTCACCATTGGATGGACCGGTCTGCTGGCACAGCGGCGAGGTGACCTGACTCGCGCGATCGCGCTGCAGCAGGAGGCGATTGACATGCTCGAGCCGGTGGCCGATCGAGGATACCGAATTCTGAGTTCGGTCCGGCTTGCTGCCGCACGCCACGCGCGAAACGATCCCGGCAACCATGCCGCAGCAATCGAGTCGGGGTATCTCGATCTCTTGAGAGAGGAGGGTCGCCTGTGGCCAATCGCGTACAGCCTGACGGAGCTGGGTGCAATCCTGCTCGACGATGGTGATTTGAAACGTGCGGCCGAGACACTGCACAAGGCTCTCGATGCTCGCCGCGAAACCGGTGCACTGCAAGGTATTGCGGAGGCTCGACTGTTGCTCGGTACCGTTTACGATCTGCAAGGAGACAATGCGCTAGCATACGCGACTATTACTCGCGCGTTGCAGAGGGCGATAGAGTTTGGCGCGGTGCCAGTCGTTGCCGAATGCGTGGAGGCGCTCGCTACAAACGCAGTCAACAAGGGCGAGTTTGAACGCGCCGCAATCCTGTTTGGCGCGGCCGCCAGCATGCGCGAACGGATTGGCTCACCGCGTGCGCCACGCTACGAGAGCGAGTACGCCAAATCCATTTCCAATCTCTCTGGAGTGATGCTTCGCGAGCCATTCGACGCTGCTTTCAGCACTGGTTCTGCGATGACGATGGAAGTGGCGGCAGCGTTCGCGCTCGCTCCTCAGGCCTGAACGCGGCCTCGTCGCACAACCGCCAGATCTCGGCAATCTTTCCGTCGGCGATACGCGCAACTACGCTTTCCCAGAGTTCTACCACGCGGTTGTCGAGTTGCGGGGCGACCACGGTTGTGTGACAGAGGACCAGATTCCCAACGGAAGTTAGAAGCTCGATCGTCCACACCGCGCCCGGAAATTGCGCCTGTTGGGCGGACAATCGCTCAAGGAACTCCATCCTGCCGCCATCGCCGGATGAACCATGCTCCGTGAAGTCAGCAGAGAGGAACCGATCGGCGGCGTCTGCATCGCCATGTTGGAGAACCTGGTCGACAAAAACGTAGTAGAGCTGAACGCGGGCTTCTGCGTCCAGCACCGAGGTGTCGGAGTCTGAAGAGGCGAGCGACGCGGATGGATCGACTTCTTGAGCGCCCGGAATTCCGTACATACGCTCTCCTGGATGTGTCATCGTTGTAAGATTCTGGAGAATCCGTCGCTTTCTTAGGCGAGAATCGGACACTGGAATTTCATGGAACGCGTGACGGAGTCACACTGCATGCCGGCTCAGCCAGATCCATCTGAAGTCACGCTCTTTCTCCGACGCTGGCGCGACGGCGATGAGAACGCGCTTGGCGAACTGCTGCCGCGGGTGTACAATCAGCTGCGGGACATAGCGCGGGCGAGGCTCCGCGCCGAGCGAGTCGATCACACGCTCGACACGACCGCGCTCGTGCACGAGACGTATCTCCGTATGACGGGCGGCACAACAGTTGACTGGCAGGACCGGGCACATTTTTTCGCTGTCGCATCTACCGCGATGCGGCGGGTGCTGATCGATCACGCAAAGCAACGTCATGCGCAGAAGCGAGGTGGAGCGATAGTCCAGGTGGATCTGGACTTCGCGACGATTGCTGACGCCGCCACCGCCGCGGATACAGAGCCGGAAGCGATCCTTGCGCTGGATGAAGCCCTGCAAAAACTCGAGAAGCTTCATCCGAGACAGGCGAAGGCCGTCGAGCTACGCTACTTTGCGGGCCTTACACTGGACGAGGCGTCGGAGGTACTTTCAACCTCGGCACCCACGGTGCTGCGCGATCTGCGATTCGCGCAGGCGTGGCTGGCGCACGAGCTCGGTTGATTGCCCACGTGACACCATTCCTGTTCAAGTCGGTCAGAGGGTGGTAAAATCGAGCTCAACTGAACGACAGCCAGGGGGATGCTCCATCAAGGTCCGACACGCAGTGCTACTGGCGGCCGGCAGAGGAACCCGACTCGGTTCACTGACGGCAGAGACACCAAAGTGCCTGCTGCAGATCAACGGGCGAACGCTACTCGACTATCAACTCGACGCACTCGCTAGCGCCGGCGTTGACGATGTTACCATCGTGGCCGGCTTCATGGCGGATGCCGTCGTACGCCGTGTCGCGAATCGTTGCAGAGTCGTGATCAACGAACAATACGCGACGAGCAATAGCATTACGTCGTTGCACCTCGCGGCACCGCATCTGCGCGGCAACGCGTTTCTGCTGCAGAATGGCGACGTCCTGTATCAAGTTGGGATAATACGGCGACTCCTTGCCGCGCTCGGCGACAACGCTTGTCTCGTGGACTCCCTGCGAACATACGAACCGGGAGAGTACCACGTCGAGATGGCAGATGGTCGCGTCGTTCAGTACAGCAACACACTACTGCCAGAGCGTTCGCTTGGCGTGAGTGCGCAACTGCTCCGCGTTTGCGCGGGAGACAGCGTTCCGTTTCTTGATCGTATCGAAGAACTGGTATCGTCCGGCGCATCGGGCGGATTTCCCAACCAGGCGTACGATGTACTCATGCGCGGTCATGGGTTACGACCCGTATTTACGGCCGGCCTGCCATGGTGGGAAGTAGATACAGCGGACGATCTTGCACGGTGCAACGCGGACAACAGCGCGGCGCCGACGAGGCATTCGGGCAGAACAGAACCCGAACCGATCCCACCGCCGCTCGGTGCGCGTATCGCAAGTTTCATCCGGTCGCCGCACATGCCGTGGAGTTTGCGATGGGTGTCGCTCACGAGCAGAGGTCTCTTCCGGCATCCTGTCATCGTTGCGCGGTCCGTACGTGCGTTCCGCGCTGGCCATCTCTCGTACAGGGCACTGGATCTCACCGCCAACGGGCCACGCTTTTTGCGGCTGGTGCTGTCGGAAGCGCGCACACTCGGCTTCGAACCGTTTCTTCTCTGGGGCACGTTGCTCGGCTGTATCCGCGATGGTGGCTTCATCACTGGCGACCATGATATCGATCTGGGCGTTATGGCGACCGACGCTGATCGTCTCCCGGAATTGCGCGACCGCATGAAACGGTTCGGCTTCGGCGTGAGGATCGAGAACGATGACAAGCTTTCGCTAGTGCATCCCGAGCATCCGCACCTCTACATTGACATTGATGTTGTGAGACCGCAGCGTGATGGTTGGGCAATTACCATGCGCGATGTCGATCTGTTGAGACTGTTTCACTATCACTTTCAAGCGCCTGTGTTCGCGGACACGAAACGTGCGCAATTCGCCCACCGATTAAAAGTGCGAGTTCCGGCAGATCCAGATGGTTTTCTTGCCGCTGTCTACGGCGATTGGCGGGTTCCTGCGAGCAAGGTTGATTACCGGTATGGACCACTGAATACCGAGGTCGAGCTGCTCGCGCCCGCCGGCGTGCACGCGGTGGGTGGCGCCGGTAGCGTATCAGCTTAGCCCGACGCACCGCGGGGCCATTGCCTCCGGAGCGAGCACCTTGCGAGTTCATACGCTGCTGCTGGCTGGATACCAGAATCGCAACGCGGCCGCTGCTACGAACAGCCACGCCAACAGACTCACGTAGACGGCCACTGTTGACAGTGGCTTGAGAAAATCCAGGTTGAGCGCGCGCGCGAGCAGGTCGGTACAGACTGCATACATGCCGAGTGGGAAGACGATATCCCAGTCGGCCGTCGCGTAACCGAGTCGCACATGCCGGAGGCCCTGATGCCAGAGTTCGAGGATCGTCAGCAGTGGAATCCACCACGTAGCTGTTGCCCAGAAGAACAGCGTGAACCCTTTCACGAACGGTGTGAGTTCCACCAGCGACGGTTGTGCAGTCGCTTGCAGAACGAGCAAGCTTCCGGCGAGCGTCGTTATTGCCAGCGCTCCCATGTTGATCCAGTAAGGCGGTGTGAAGCCACTTGCCGCCAATGGCAGAAACAACAATCGTTGGAAGATCAGCGTGATGAGTATGAGATACAGTGCGCCGCCGATCAGATAGAGACACATCGCAGCGAACAGCCATGCAGCCGAAATTCCCGGTCGTGTGTCGGCGATCAGAAGTGTGAGCACGACGACCAGCGCCTGGGTAGACACGACAGCTATTAGCCAGCTGCCGTTGATGCTCCGCCGAAAGCCTGGTTTGTGCTGGCCGGTGATGACGACTGCGAGTAGCGTGTAAAGCAATATTCCCCAGCTCAGTGCACCAACTATCGTCAGTATGATGGCCGTTATGGGAAGGTGCACGACCAGGATGCACTGACTTGCGAGCACGCACGTGCCAGCCGAAAATGTCAGGAAACCGGCACCGCGCGCCGGGTTGGCGAAGTCGGCGTGCAGCTCGTACCGCGCACTTGCAATTCGAAGCACGCTCAGAAGAACGAGGACAACATAGGCCGCTGCGTTGAGCGCGAGCAGTACGCGCGACACGGTTGGCATTCCATGCAGACTTGCGCCGATTGAGACGATGCCTGTCGCCATCACCAGGGCAAAGTAGCCCGGGTCCAAAGTGCGTATACGCGGCAGCAGGTAGTCGCTCAGTGCCATGATACTGACCTTACTATGCCACTCTCGTGCCGGTTCCGCTTCGTTCCCCAGCGTACGCGCACGTGGCCACTCATCGTGCAGGAACCCGCGCCTATGGGGCAGCTCGCTTGGCAGGGCGTAGCGGGCATCAATCGGCGGCAACTGCAGCACATGACGCGAGCGTTCGTATATTAGGCAGCGCTGTCCGTACCAGCCTCCCGCTCAAACAAAGGTCATCGTAGTCATGAGACTTCTCTCGCTCCCTCTCGTCATCTCGCTCGCCACGATCGCGGCGGTTCCTGCGACGCCGCTCACTCTGGCGCCGCCGTCCTCCGAGATACTCGGCTTTACACCGGCCTCGTCGCTCGTCGAGCAGGGGTGGGAGACCAAATTCCGTGCTCTCCCCAGTCCGGCGAGAATGCGATCCGACATGAAGAGGCTCACGGCGTTTCCGCATCATGTTGGATCGCCGTACGATAAGAACAACGCGGAGTGGCTGCTGAAGCAGTTCAAGGATGCGGGATGGGACGCGCACATCGAGCAGTTCGACGTTCTCTTTCCGACCCCCAAGGAACGCAAGCTGGAGATGATCGCGCCGACGCGCTTCGTCGCAAAACTGACCGAACCGTCGGTACCGGGTGATCCCACATCGTATCAGACGTCGCAGCAACTTCCGCCATACAACGCATACTCGATCGACGGCGACGTCACGGGTCCGCTTGTGTACGTCAATTACGGACTTCCTTCGGATTACGACGAACTAGCGCGTCGAGGAATATCGGTCAAGGGTGCAATTGTCATCGCGCGCTACGGCAGATCATGGAGAGGCGTCAAGCCGAAAATCGCGGGCGAACACGGCGCAATTGGATGCATCATCTATTCGGATCCCGCCGACGACGGATACACGCAGGATGATACGTTCCCCGTTGGGCCTGCGCGATCGGGGAGCGGTGTACAACGTGGCAGCGTGATGGAGATGACGCTGTATCAGGGCGATCCGCTCACGCCAGGCGTTGGGGCAACGAAGGATGCGAAGCGTCTCGCACTCAAGGATGTGAAAGTATTTACGAAGATTCCCGTTCTCCCCATCTCCTACAACGACGCCAAACCGTTGCTCGACGCCATTGGCGGCGAGGTTGCGCCACGCGACTGGCGCGGCGCGCTTCCGTTCACGTACAAGATCGGACCTGGGCCGGCGCGCGTTCATCTCGTCGTGAAATCGAACTGGGACATCAAGCCGGTATACGACGTCATCGGCAGACTACAAGGAAGCACTCAGCCGGAGCAGCTCGTGATCCGCGCGAATCACCACGACGCATGGGTGAATGGCGCCGACGATCCTGTTGCCGGTCTGGTCGCTGAGCTCGAAGAAATGCGCGCACTCGGCGCTCTCAAAAAGCAGGGTTGGAGTCCCAAGCGCACGATCATCTACGCCGCGTGGGACGGTGAAGAGCCGGCCGTGCTCGGTTCCGCAGAGTGGGCCGAGACGCATGCTGAGGACCTCACGGAGCACGCGGTCGCGTATCTCAACACTGACAACAGCGGTCGCGGCTATCTGAGTATGAGTGGATCGCACATACTCGAGAAATTCATTAATGGCGTTGCGCGTGATGTAACCGATCCGGAAACCGGTGTGTCACTCGAGCGCAGACTGCGCGCGTCGGCGGAGATGCGCGCGCCAGCGGCACGTCGTAGCGATACCGCGCGCAAGGGCGCCGATCTTCCAATTGGCGCACTCGGCTCGGGTTCTGATTACACCACGTTCCTGCAGCACCTCGGGATACCATCGATAGACCTCGGCTTCTACGGCGAGGGCGGTCGCGGCTCGTATCACTCCGCGTACGATGACTTCTACTGGTACACTCACTTTTCCGATACCAGCTTCGTGTACGGACGCGCCCTTGCACAGACGCTCGGCACCGCGATGATGCGACTCGCCGACGCCGATGTGATTCCGTA
>JBDTAB010000190.1:0-2622 GCA_039924865.1 Gemmatimonadaceae bacterium
TTGCGTCCGATATCACGTTATGGGGCCAGGCGCGGCGGAGCCGCGCCCTACGATTGGCCACGTCGCAACGCGTGGCATCGTCAATCGTTCCGATGATCATCGCAACCCCGCGAAACATCGATACCCGTTCCAACCATTATCGCAACCCCGCGAAACATCGATACCCGTTCCGACCATCAACGTCGTCACGCGAAACATTATATCCAAACGACAATGGGCAGGCCTCGTGGCCTGCCCATCGTATCGTCACAAACGCAGCTTTGCGTGCGCCTTCAGTCGGCCTGGTGAATGAATACCTCTCCGCCGTACGCTTCCGGTGCCGTGACTCGAACCCCTGGCAAATTCTCGCGAACCCAGGCGGCTGAGCGGCGCGAGTTGTCTTCCGCGCTCTCACGGTCCTTGCAGACCGTTACTGTCGCCAGTGCCTCGCCGTCCCGGATTGCATAGTACGCGATGAACCCGGGTCCGTCGCTGATGGCCTTCTTCACATCGGCCTGCCTCTTATCGAGCTCGTTGATCAATTTGGCTACGCCGCTATACCGCCGGATTACTGCGTACATACCGCGACTCCGTGAGCTTGAGGGGTTGTTCAGTTTTCGCTGAGTGTGTCGCACTCAAAATTCGACTACTGGGGCGGACTCGCGTAGTCTGCACCACTGCGGCGCAAAGTCAAGACGTCAGCGTCAGTTCTTCCCCGCATTTGACGATTCCGCCAGCGATTCCGTGATCAAAAACGAGCACCGCGGCGGATGCTGTCCACGGTCGCACCGCTCGCATACAATCCCTCCAGTTACGTCCGTGAGCATTTGCTCCATCATACAGCACGTCTCGGGATGCGACGAAACGGCATTCGACAGCGCACACCCGTTCCCGTGTATCTCGTAGCCTTCGGCCGTCTGGACCACATCGGCGTCGCCGCCTAGATCCGTCAGCAATGCCGCCGCATCCCCCACCCGCTCAGCGAAAGTCCCCGTTCCGCGCGGGCCCAGCCTGCTGCCGGCGCCACGCATAATCGAACGGACCTGCTCAGGATACCGACTGTCCAGTTCCGCGATGACCGCCGATAAGGCCGGCGCGTAAGCGCTGGAGAATAGCGTCTCCGCTCCCTCAGCGACCCCGTACAAGGTCGCCGGCTTTCCAACCGACCCATCCCGTCTCGAGCCAGTTACGGCGACTACGCCATCCCGCTCCAGCGTCGCTATATGCGCACGAACGGCATTATCCGTAAGCCCCAACATCGACGCAATCTCGTCAACACTGCGCCAGCCTCGACGCAGTATCGCGACAATTCGCCCCCGCGTGCTATCACCGAAATGCTTCTCCCACCAGCTCATTTCCGCCTCCGTTACCCTCACCCTCACACCTGCGACCGCACTAGCCATCGGTCCTACGGCCTTCCGAAACCTACCTGTGGAGTGACCCACACCCCATAAGACTGAAATTTAACGAATAAGTCAAATACTTGCTTGACAAACATCGATAAACCAGCGATATGTCAAGTACGGTGTTGTCTAATTACGACCCGCGGACGCCGTCCAGGTCCAAGACCTATCACTCACCAACAGGAACCGCACCATGCAGAAATCCCGACTAGCCCTGGGCGCAATCGCCGCCCTGACCGCTACGGCGATCGGATTCGCTCCACTAACCGCGCAGTCTGTCCACGCCAGCCCAGCCCTACGCGTCGCTACGTCACACGCGGTCGCCGCGTTGGACGATCCCACAATCGTCGCCATCTTCGATGCTGCCAATACCTGGGACATCGACCTCGGCAACCTGGCACTCAAAAAGAGCCACAACGCAGACGTCCGCACCTTTGCCGACATGATGGTACGCGACCATTCAGCTGTACGCAAACTCGGCCGGGATCTCGCCCATAAGCTCAATGTTACACCGACCCCTCCAGGCAAGGATTTCGCGCTCTACAAGGATTACGTTGCGACCCTCGCGAAGCTCAATAGTCTCTCCGGTGCCGCCTTCGACAAGGCCTACATCGCACACGAAGTCTGGTATCACCAGGCAGTAATCGACGCCATAACCACAACCCTTCTCCCGGCAACAAAGAACGCCGAGCTCAAGGATCTCCAGGTCAAGGTAGCGCCGAACTTCCAGGCCCACCTCGCCGCAGCAAAGGCGCTGGAAACAAAACTCGGCGCGTAACAGCACCGTAAGGCTCCCGATTACGAGAGCGCCGGGAGTAGCTCTGCCCATCCGAGCTACTCCCGGCGCTCCTGTTCGGCAACTCTAAAGATCGTAAGGCGCGGCTCTGTCGCGCCTTCTTCTCGCCGCTGTCCCGGCGATTATGGTTCTGAATGGCCGACGATAGAGATCTACTCCTGAAACTGGACGCTGCCAGAATTGCGCAGCGCACACTCGTCGATGTGCTCCGCACCGCCTACGAAGAAGCTGGACTCTCCGGGCTCTGCGAGGAAGGGCGTTTGGAAGTCGCACTCGGCGCCATGAAAGAGTATGACGTGCGACGTCTCTTCCCTGACATGAACGAAAAGGTCACCTGACAATTGCGGATCACTCTCCGAAGCTGGAGCGTGATCCGCAATTGTAAACGCGATCGCCCTCGACGACGAACTACTTCACCAGCTTCGCACCAGTCAGCGTCGCGAC
>JBDTAB010000191.1:0-5684 GCA_039924865.1 Gemmatimonadaceae bacterium
TAGGCAACGTCCTTGAGCATGCCGACGATCTTGCCGCCTTTGATCTCGTAGTAGACCTGGCCGCCGAACTGCGCGTTGTATCGCTGTTGATCGATGGAGAACGAGCCATCACCGATGATCGCGATGCCGCGATCGGTGGCTGCGATGATGTCTTCGTAGCTGATGTCCTTGCTGCCCGGCAGGAGAGAAACGTTGGGCATACGCTGGAACTGGACGTCCTGCCAGGACTGAGCGTAGGAACAACCGTGCGAACGGGTTGGTCTTCCCTGGCTCTTGTACCACCAGTCGAGTTGCATTGCCTGTTCACGCGTGGTCTGGTAGTCCTCGAGGATGCCTTCCTTGATGATCATGAAATCATCTGGCTTGACGCCTTCGTCATCCCAACCGATGGCGGAGAGCGAACCGGGTTGCGAGCGGTCGCCGCGAATGTTCATCAGAGGAGATCCAAACTTGAGCTTGCCGAGCATCTTCTCAGGCGGACTGACAAAGCTTGTGCCTGCGTAGTTGGCCTCGAAACCTTCGGCGCGGTCGAGCTCCGTTGGGTGCGCGACCGACTCGTGAATGGTGAGCCAGAGATGTGAGGGGTGAAGCACGAGGTCGTAACGGCCCACGTCCACAGACTTGGCCGAGAGTTTTTCCACTGCTTCGTTCGCCCACTGAGGCGCGCGGTCCACGAACTTTACGTCGTTGATGTACTCGTAGCCGAGTCCCATGGGTGCAACATCGTTCGACTCGCGTGTCTGAAAATCGCCCTTCGCCGCCGCTGTAACCGTCATCGACGGCTGAACGCGGTAGATGGTTTGCACAACGAAGGTTCCGTCACTCGTCGCGAGCGTCTTTTCCTCACGTAGGAAGAACATGTTCGAGTTGACGAATCGCGCGCCGTTGACTTTAAGCGCCGCGGCGTTGGCCGCGAGCAGCAGGTCGACCTTTTCACCAATGGGCACGTCGAATGGGTCGATCTTGATCGGGCTCTTCCACTCGCCATTCGCAGCCGGCGTGGGGGCGAGAACGATGGGCCTGATCTGAACCGCGCTGTTTGCCTTGGCAATTGCTACAGCTTCGCGGGCGACCTGCGCCACGACATCCTTGGTAAGAATGTTGCTGGCGGCAAAGCCCCAGGCACCATTTACGAGCGCACGCACGCCGAAACCGAGCGTGTCGGTGTCGTTCACCCCCTGCAATCGATTTTCCCGGGTGCTAACGACCTGCGATCGGCGAGCGGATATCCTGACATCGGAGTAAGTGGCGCCACCTGCGCGGGCTGCATCGAGAGCAACCTGAGTCAGTTCGCGGTATGTGGGGTCACCAACGGAGGGCCGGACGGAGGCGATGATTCGATCGACGGGTCCGATTCCGCGTGTGCCAATGGCACTCGTTGCGGCAACGGCGGAAACCGTCTTGATGAAGTCGCGGCGAGAATTGGTCATGGAGCTGGTGTGAGGGGATACAATCGACGGCTAGACATCAAAACTACGGTACGGCGCATGTGCCTGTCGAGTGATGAAATGACTCTTATCGCTGAATACGGCCGATCAGGCTGGGCCGATCAGAAATGTGCCGGATTTAGTGCTCGCCGTAATGGCGCCGAACTGGGGCGCCGGCTTCCATTCCAGCGGAGGTCTCGGCGTCGCGTAGCGCGGGGGGGCACCATGGCGTTCAGCGGCGTCACGGGCGTGGTCTTCGGTCGGAAACTCACCCACGCGGTAGCCTGGGCGGCCAAATGGTGTGAATGTGAGCACAAATCGATTGGGCATGGCAGTCTGAAGTGATCTCCCGAGAATAGTTTGGTCCGAAAATACGCTCCGGGCGGGCATCCGTCTATTCTGGCGGGTCGGAAATAAAAACGTGCGTGAATGTGATCTGTAGTGGGGCTCGCGCCCATCACAGGCGAATTACACGAGTATCGCACGTATGGGCGGAGATGCTACTGCCCGCTGGCATGTGGTATGCTTTCCAGAGCGCCAAAGATGCGTGGATCCGACTCGCAATGCGTGCAGTGGCTTCCACGCCATCCCATCACTCCGGAGGCAAATGTGACTTCACCCGCATCAAGTGACATCGGGAACATGGAAAGTACGACAGAAGCGACCCATGCTCGAACCAGTGCCGACACCAACGCGGACGTTCGTACCGACGACGTCTCCTTTGCACGGCGGATGGGTGTGGATCCGACATCCGAGACCATGCAGAAAACCGGAGAAATGGTGGAGCGAGCGCAAGACGGTGCAAAGGATGCGATGAACAAGCTGCAAGCCAAGGCGAGCGAATTGACGTCGCAGATGATGGACCGGGTAAATGTCGATGATCTCACGCAGAAGCTCGAAGAACAGGTGCGCGAGCATCCCGCCCGGACGCTGATGATCGCGGCTGGCGCCGGATTTCTGCTTGGCCGCGCCGCCAAGAAATAATCATGGGCGCGGGAGCAGCACACAGGACAGGCCCGAGTCGGTCACTCGGTGCGTTGCTGAACGATCTGACCAACAGCAGCACGCAGCTCGTGCGCGACGAGATCCGGCTCGCGAAGACGGAGACAGCAGAGTCGCTCGTCGCGCTACGACGCGGTGCTGTGTTGATGGGAGTTGGTATCGGTATCGCTCTGTTCGCCTGCGGCGCTGCTGTCGCCTCCCTGATCATGGTGCTGTCGGCGTACGTTGTTGGCGGCCTGACGTGGCTCGCAGCACTCATCGTGGCGATTGTACTAGGCGTGATCGCCGCGCTCTGCGTTTGGCGGGGGCGTGCGGCGATTCCCGAACCAGGGCTCGCGCTGCGCGAGACCACGACGTCAATTGAGGACACAGCATCATGGCTCAAACATCCCGCGAAATCCGCAGTCAGATAGACGACACTCGGGCGCGTATCGGGACTGTGATCGCGGAACTGGAGAGCAAGGTGGACCCGCGCCGGGTGATCGATGATCACCCGCTCGCGACGATCGGTGTCGCGTTTGCCGCAGGCGTGCTGCTTTCGTCCACGGACGCAACGAGCCGCACCGCACGCCAAGTACGTGAACGGGTGCGCCATGGCGCCGGGCGCGTCAACTCAACGACTGAGAGTGTCGTACAGAACGTGGTTGACGCTGTAGTTGGCGGTGTTTCGTCGACCGTTGTCATGAAACTGGGGGACCTGCTTGACCGAGCGCTCGGATCAGGCAGCGGGCGACAGAATAAATCCAAACGAGCAGTGCGCGCTGCGTAGCAACCTGCTACGCAGCGATTTTTGCTAAAACGGCGATTGCTTCGGGCTGAGCGATTGCCGTTTTAGCGTTGCGTCGTGTCCTTTACAGACTTCTTGACGGCATTGCCCGTTTTCTGTAGGGTCTTGTGCGCATCGTTTGCGCCTTCGTGCACACTCGACTTTGCGGTCCTGCCAGCGTGTTTCATGGACTTGCTCACTTCGCGAGCAACCTTGTTGAGACCGCCAGGCTTGTGATTCGGATCGTGCACCGTGTCGCCGACGGCGTGCGCGAGCGTGGCTTTCGTACTTCGACCGGCCTTCTTGAGAACGTGGTGCACCGTACTCGTAACGGATTTCGTGTCGGACTTGGCGGTACGACCTACGGACTTGGCAGCGCCGCTGACCGCGCGGGCCGCTCCGTTCACCCCGCCGTGGTGCGTGGTGTCCTGGGCACTTGCGGGGCGAGCGACGAGCATCCCGGCCAGGGTTGCAATAGCTAGAAGGTTCACGGCGCGAAGCATGGTGGCTCTCTCTGGTGGTTGATTGTGCTGCGTGGGAACGTCCCGAGCATACCAGAGGCGAATCTCTTGCCATCCGATCGCAAGCAAGCGTCAGCTCCGCGAGTCGAACGTATGTTCGGGTGCTTGCGTGAAAGGATGCCGATCGGCAATCTCCGGCATGCGCAGACCGATTGAATCCGCCGTATCAGTATTCGCCATCCTGTTCGCCGTCTCTGGCAGGGCTCAGAGCACCAGCACCGTCGCCCGTGTTTCGACGATGATGGGTGCGGGAATTTCACGAGACCTTGCGGTGTATCGCTCCGCACGAGTCAGCGATGTACGCTACGAACTTGCGTTGAACGTTGCAGGCCGTGACACAGCACGAGGCGAGATCATCATCTCCTTCAAACGAAAGGGGAGTGGCGACGGCATCCTCGACTTCCGTGGACCGCGAATAAGCTCGATGGTTTTGAACGGAAAGTCGTTGGCGGCCGCCGAGAGTAACGGGATGCACATTCGATTGCCCGCCGCGATGCTCAAGAGTGGCGGGAACCGATTCACAGCGAACTTCGACGCACTGATTGCTCCAGCAGGGGCGAGTGTGATCCGATACCACGACGCAACGGATGGAGCGGACTATCTGTACACGCTTCTGGTACCAGCGGATGCGAACCAGCTATTCCCGTGCTTCGATCAACCGGACATCAAGGCGCGCACATCACTGACGTTGACGATTCCCGCTGCGTGGACCGCCGTATCCAACGGCAATATCTCGCACAGGAGCACCGACGGACAAATTGCGTCCATCCAGTTTGACCGCACGAAACCGATCAGCACGTATCTGATTGCATTTGCCGCGGGCCCCTGGACGAAAGTCTCTCGGACTATTGGAGGGAATACCATCAGCATGTACGTGCGTGCATCGAGAGCGAAGGAGGCAGAAGCCGACTCTCTCATCGCGACGAACGCGAGGGCAATGCAATGGTATGCGAAGTACTTTGACTTCCCCTACCCATGGCCCAAGCTGGATTTCGTGCTTGCGCCAGCGTTCCCATTCGGTGGAATGGAACACCCGGGAGCGATTTTCTACAACGAAAACAGTTTCATATACCGCGAGCGAGCGACGAGGCCACAGAGAATCTCTCGCACCTCGACCATCTATCATGAAGTCGCACACCAGTGGTTTGGCGACCTCGTCACGATGAAGTGGTTTGACGATCTGTGGCTGAAGGAGGGTTTCGCGACGTACATGGCAGCAAAGATGCGTGCGACGCTCGAGCCGAATTCCGATGCGTGGGAGACGTTCTATCTACAGAACAAACCCAATGCGTATGGAGTGGATCGGACGGAGGGAACGACGCCGATATGGCAGGCCCTTTCAAACCTGGATCAGGCAAAGAGTAATTACGGCGCCATCGTCTACAACAAGGCGCCGGGCGTTATCAAGCAGCTCAATTACGTGGTAGGCGACTCGGCTTTTCGGCGCGGCCTGCACGATTACCTGGTACACGACGCATACGGGAATGCGACCTGGCAGGATTTGCTCTCTTCCGTCGGCGGAGCGGCGAAGCTATCACTCAAGGCGTGGGGCGAGGCTTACATACTGCGTCCGGGAATGCCTGTCATAGACCAGGAAGTAAAGCTTGAGAACGGCAAGCTCGAAAGCATTTCGCTCGAGCAGCATCCGGCGCAAAAGCTGTCCGGACCGGGACCATGGCCGATAAAGACGCAGGTAATGATTCGCTACCCCGCCGGCCGGACAGATCGCATGGTTATCAATCTCAACGCGGACAAAACGATAGCCCGGCTCGCTGACACGATGTCCGCACCGAACTTTGTCTTCGCGAACGCCGGCGACAACGCGTACGCGCTCGTGATCCCGGATTCGACGAGCGCACGCTGGCTCGCTGACAGCGTTGGAGCACTGACCGATCCGCTCACGCGCGCGATGGGCTGGGATGCACTGTGGGAGCTCGTTCGGCGAAACAAGCTCGACCCTGACAATTT
>JBDTAB010000192.1:0-9573 GCA_039924865.1 Gemmatimonadaceae bacterium
GGTGTAACCGTGGGAATGCGTGGGGTCGATGATGAAGTCCTTGAGCGACGTCGGCAGTTCCTGGCGAGCCCATTCAGTGTAAACCTCGAATCCGTCGTCCGGGAACAGCCATCTCCCGAACAACGAGAAGAGCTGGTCTCGGCCACCGGGCGTGAGCGAAGAGTCCGACGGGAGATGGTTCGCCGGCTGTCCGGTGGCGGCGAAAACGTCGAACCAGCGAAATGCAACCGGCCCGATACCAGTGGACGTTGCATACACAGCACGGGTCACACCAAGCGTGAGAGTCGGCTGAAAGACCGGCTGCCAGGTAACCACTGCTGCAGCGATGGATCTTACGTTGTTCGTACTGGTCGTGTCGAAATATTTGGATTCCGCCAGCGCGCCGACGAGCCATTGAGCCTCGATATCACCGAAGCGAGTTTTGATCGGATGCGGCGTCCGCATTTCAAGACGAGGGATTCCGGCCGCGTTGTCGCTCATGATGATCGCGTTACGGATGCCCGGGCCCCACCACATGTTCTCCGTCGTGACACCAAACTCGACCGGTCCGCTATCGTACCAGATGCCCGTCTGGCCTGGCAGGAGGCGCCCCATTGGAGCGCTACCGAAGCGCCACGGGAGGTCGGCAGAGTAAGGTGCAGCGTACCATCGGTTCGCAAACCCCCGGCCGTTACGCGACATGGGCACGGACGGAAGGAAGTAGTAGTAGCCGTTCTTGCGCGATATCTGGTCGAAGCGAGCGTTGCTAGTCGTCCAGAACTCTGGAGCGATGACTACGCGAAGGCGCCCAGTCGAGAGCTCTGCACCGCCTGTGACCCGCAGCGACGCTCCTCGGCCGGCCCACATCCCTCCCTCGTTCAGCGATAGCGGAATGGCACTGTTGACAGTGCTGTGAACGTCTGGAGCGAGCCATCGAAGCGTCCGCGCATGCGGTGTGAGCACGCTATCGCCGAACAGTAAAATGGATGGCGAGCGAACGAGGTAGGCGCCGAGGTGCGATGTATCACCAGCGAGTTGCGACAATCGGATCTGGTCGCTCGCATCGGAAGTGGGATAGGCAATCGGGCCTATTCGCCGAGGCCCGTTGACGGTCTGCGCTGAAAGGCCACCGCCGATCATCGCAACCGTGGCCGCAAAGATGACTGCCAGCCGCAGCGACCGACGCTCGGAGCGTGGCTGCGTGCCATGCGCGTACCGAGTAGATTGGGCCGAGCGATGCGACACGAGTCGCACAGGCGGCTCCGTCAGTTTCATTTGCGTCACCGATGCCAATTTACTTCAACAGAGTCACCGGCAACACCATGCGCGCCTTGCTCGCAGCGGCAATCGCGCTTCTCGCAGTGCCTTGCGCCTCGGACGCCCAGACCGAATCGAGCATCGCGGGCGTGCGCGGTGGCGTTGTAGCTGGTGGCGAGCTCGACAATTACTTGCGGTACCTACAAACGACCGGTCAGGTACCGCTCGCCGCGTGGGGGCTGAGGCCGTTCTCCGCGTCAGAGGTGGATGCGTTATCCAAAGCGAGCGGACCGCATCCGTGGAAGGGATCGTGGCTTTTCAGGACCGATAGCGCGCACCACTTCTCCGTGCTGCCGGTCACCGCAAGCGCCGGATACAATAGCGCATTTCCGTGGGGCAGCAACGACGGGGCGGTATGGGCTGGTCGCGGGTTGACCACGTCATTGCAGGGTGGGTTTGCGGTGGCGTGGGGGCCGGCGTCGTTGGTGGTGAACCCGATCGTATTTCGTGCGGAGAATACGGCGTTCACCTTGCAGCCTAATGGGGAGTCGGGCGACGGCGTCTTTCGGAACGGCGATTTTCCGAACGACGTGGATCTTCCGCAGCGTTTCGGGAACAGTGCGTACTCGAAATTCGACTGGGGTCAGAGTACACTTCGAGTCGACGGGTTGGGCATGACTGTGGGATTCAGCACGGCGAATCAATACTGGGGACCAGCGACGGTGTTTCCGGTGATACTCGGCAACAACGCGGCCGGAGTACCGCATGCTTTTTTCGGAACCGAGCGGCCGACAAATATCGGGATCGGCCGCATTCAGGCGCGCGTTGTTTACGGGATGGAGCGACAGTCGGATTACTCGCCGGTGGCTGGACCGGACACGTTTACAACGGTCGATCAGCCAGGCACACGCAGGTTCATGTCCGGGTTGGTGGTGACGTTTTCGCCGAAACCGATACCGGGGCTTGAGCTTGGTGCGGCGCGGTACTTCCATCAGGCGTGGGACGGACAGATTGATTCGAGGGAGCTACGCAGTCCGTTCGAGGGGATTCTGAAGAGTTCGATTTCCCGAGGCCTGGCGATACCAGGCATCGACGACAAGGATGTGCTGAAGAATCAACTTGCGTCGGTGTTTGGTCGCTGGGTGTTGGCGCGCAGCGGGTTTGAGCTGTATGCGGAGTACGGGCATGAAGATCATAATGCGGATGTGCGAGATCTGGAACTTGAACCGGATCATTCGCGGATTGCGATGGCGGGATTCAGGAAAGTGTTTGCACAACGGAACGGATCTTTCAGCGCCCTGCGCGCAGAATACATCGACGCGTCCGCACCAAGCCTTGGTCGGCATCGCGACGAAGGTGGCGTTTACATCCACACCGTGCTTCGGCAAGGACATACCGAAGGCGGCCAGTTGCTTGGTGCACCGATCGGCGCCGGCTCGTTCGGTGCGGAAATTATTGTCTGGGAGCGGTACACACGTGACGGCCGCAACTCCTGGTACGTAGAGCGCACCTCCCAAGATAACGCCACCTCATTCTTCGCCAACGGCATGCCGGACGATGGCGCATCGGATCTAACCGGAAGTATCGGATACGAACGATACCGCGTCAGGCAGGTGGCAGACATCACATACGGCATCGCAGCCACCGCCGCGAAGCGCGCGGCGACGTTGCCCAGAGAACTGAACTTGACGTTTCACGTCCAGATAACACCGCACCGCTGGTAGGCTCAGTCCGGACGGCTAAGCCGGACCGACAGATCTTCGTCGAATGTCGTCAACGGTACATGGCGTTTCACCGAGCGGTCGAACCGAGCCATCAGCACAACGACGATGGACGCGATCAGCATTCCGAGAATCGCGCCAAGTACCGAGTTTTTTAGCCCACCACGTGAATCCGGGCGCGCCGCAAGATCCGGCGTTTCCAGCACGGTGACCACCGGAGTGTTTCGAACCTCTTCCAGCCGCGCCTGTTCGAACCCCGTTGTGAGCGCACTCACTTGCTGTTGTGCCGTAGACTGCTGTTGCTGAAGCCGGTTCTGCTCAAACGTCAGTCGCGGTGAATTAGCGATGGTTCGATTTGTCTGCATGAACGCTTGTAGCTGGTTCTGCACGGCCAGTAGTTTCGACTTAGCATCGGCCAGTCTGACCTCGAGGAACTTGCGCTCGGCACCCGCCCGTGACTGCCTGCGTCCGACATTGAAGGCGCTTACCGCGCTGATGAGATTCGACAAGATCGATCGAGCCAAAACTGGTGTGGGCGCAGCAACGGTTACCGAGACGACTCCAGTCTTCGGAGAGTTCGTAGCGTGAATGTCTCTTCGCAACCGCTTCAAGAGCGCATCTCGACGAAGCGGCTCTGTAGGCTCCGAAATCCCGTAAACCGCGTAGAGGTCGCCTTGTTGACCGCTGTCCGCTCCCGGGATCGCATATGGTCCGGTTGCCACCTGCGTGAGTATTTCGCGAGAGATGAGAAGATCGGAGTAGAACTGCAGTGACTGTCCCGGATCGCTACCGACGGAAACGCCAAACTGTACGGCAAGCGACGATAGGCTCGCGTTCGCAGCTGGACTTTCAGGCATGAAGGAGGCTGTCGAAGTCCATGCCCGAGCACGGGTGATTGACCACGCACCAAAGATGAGCGCTACCGCGAAACCCGCTCCGACAACAGTAGGCCAGCGGGCTAGCACGGGTCGGATTACGTGAGCAAGCGACTCGTTCGCTGTCACAGCATGCGTTGCGGCCTCGCGCTCACCGATCGTACCTGATATCTGTGTCATGAGCAGACCGAGCCGTTGACTGCGGGGGCGGATCGATGCAGCACCGTGCCAACTGCCAGAACTGCTGCCGCGTATGCCCCGCATGTAAGCAATGAGTCGCCCCAACGGAGTCCGATACCCACGCCTGCGGCCGTCGCACACGCGTACAGAGTGGCAACGCGCCCATGGCCCCAGCCGCCATTGGCCAACCGTTGGTACAAGTGCTTACGGTGCGGTGTCGTCAGGTTTTCGCCTATCGAGATACGTTGAAGAATAGTAAACATAGCGTCCGCGACCACGGGAACGAGCGGCAGAAATGCCGCCGCCACCGACACACCGAAGCGAGTCACAAGGGCGGCACCTTCGAAGGCCATTATCAGACCGAGAGTGCCCGACCCAACGTCGCCAAGAAACACCTTTGCGGGAGGCCAGTTCCACAGCAGAAATCCGCACGATGCCGCGCCGACCAGAAGCGCACCCCACCCGAGAACATGAGATGTCCCGACAATCATCAGAACATAAATGTTGTACAAGACCACAGTGGAGGCCACCAGGCCATCAATCCCATCCATGAAATTGATGATATTGATTGCAGCGACGCCGGCGAGCGTGGATGCCGCCAATATAATCACGCATGCCGCTCCACCAAAAGGTTGACCGCTCACGACAGCTCCCGCGACAAGTCCGGCAGCGGCGACGTGTACCACAAGCCGCGATGAAACCGACACCCCACGACGGTCGTCCACCCACCCGACGACAGCAACGCCAAAGATCGCTACTACGCACGTGACCGCAATCGGTGGACTGAGTCGCGGCACCAGGTCCGAGGCAACGCAAACGCCACCAACCATCGCAACGGCAAGTATTATCGCCGCTCCGCCGCCGCGCGCCGTAGGACGCACGTGCGAACTCCGTATGCCAGGGATGTCGATCATGCCGGCGTTGAGCGCCAAGCGCCGTACGACAGCGACGAGAAGGAAGGCGAGGCCGAAGCTTGCGATGCCTGCAATCGCGCCGGCGATGCTGGTGCTGTTAAGCAGAACCACTCTCCGATCGGTACCACGCCACGGTTTCCAGCAAGCCTTCTGCCATTGACCACCGCGGCTTCCAGCCGAGCGCTCTGCGTGTTTCCGAGGAATCGACTACCAACGAGCCGAGTAGCCGCTCGGCAGCAGGCCCTCGACCCACTGCTCGCGCGGCGGCGGCTAGCCACTCCGGACGACACCTCACCAAATGAGTTCTGATTCTCAAACTTGCCGCGATCGCCCTGATCAGATCAGGAGTGGAGACTGGTTTTCCGTCATCAACCATGTACCGCCCCCGCGCATTCCTCTCCGCAACTCGAACCACGACGTCGACCGCATTCTCGATGTAGCTGAAACTCCGAGCGTTGTGAATCGATGCGAACGGAAGGGGAATCCGACTGCCAGCGAGCGTCAACCGAATCAACCGTAGAAAGTTTGCGCGAACGTGCGGTCCATAGACGAGCGGGAGCACCACGATACCGAGTGCTGTACTGCTCCCGGACAGTTCGGATGCAAGCGCCAGTTCACCCTCCGCCTTCGACAGTGAATAGGCCCCCAGTGGTCGCATCGGCGTATCCGCGCGTACCGGTGCATCTATTGACGCGCTCTCACCGTGCACCTTGACCGATGACGCGTAGACGAACGACTTTACTCCTCGCATCGCTGCCGCGCGCGCGGCATCTACCGGCCCGTGAACATTCGCGGCTCGGTACAAGGCTAGAGATTCGGCGTTTTCAGAGGCTGAAGCATGTACGCGGGCCGCAAGATATACAACTGCGTCGCAACCCTCTATTAATGGAAACCACTCCCCAACGCGTTGCGGATCGCCTACCACGCTCTGATCGACCGGCGGGAAACCGAGCGGAAGCGGCCCACGACCCATTGCGCGCACCTGATGTCCACGCGATGCGAGAGCAGCGCATGTCGCGCGGCCGACAAAACCTCTTGCACCCACGACGAGGATCCTCATGCGATAGTGGGGTACGCGGCTACCGTTTGGGCGGCGATCATCTTGTCGCTAAACTTCTCCACAGCCTTCTTTCGAGCGGCTTCACCCAAGGCCCGACGCAACTCCGGTCGCGCCACCAGACGCTGTATCGCATCAGCGAGCGCAACGGCGTCTCGAGGCGGCACTAGAATACCTGTCACGCCGTCGTCAACTACCTCGCGGCAGCCAGGAACGTCAGTCGCGACGATAGCGCGAGCTGACGCCGCGGCTTCGAGGAGGCTCTTTGGCACGCCTTCCCGATAGCTTGGGAGCACCACGATGTGGGAATCGCGCAAGACCGCCGGCATGTCAGCACGTTGGCCCCACCACTCCACAATGCCGTCGCGCACCCACCCACGCAGCGTGGATTCCGGCACTGACGAGGGATTCTGCGGATCTGGGCTACCCACGAGCGCTATCCGGCAGTCCACACCACGAATCTTGAGAAGCTTCGATGCCTCGACAAGTTCGGCTACGCCTTTATCCCACAGGAGGCGAGCTGGTAACACGACGACCGGAGTCGTTGAAGCTTCCCGGGCGGGACTGAATTCGACCAAATCGACACCGGAACCGAGCACAGTGCTCGAGTTGTCTCGACCCACTATCCTACGCTGGACAAAAAGCGCGCGGTCTTGCGGGTTCTGGAAGATCGATCGGACAGACTTGCCGCCGAGAGCGAAGCGGTACATCGAAAAGGCTACTAGGCGTCGCACAAGCCCGCGGAAACCGGTACCGGTGAACATGTATCCGAGACCGGGAATCGTGTTCATGATTACCGGTATTCTGAGCAGGCGCGCTATCATGGAACCGTAAATTACCGGTTTGATCGTGATGTGGTGCACAGCCCACGGTCTCTCGGTTCTGTACACATCGCGAAGCGCGCGAAGCGTCTTGAGCTCCGATCGCAAACCAGAGCCACGGCGGTCAAGTGGAATTCGTATGAACCGAAAGCCGAGCCGTTCAATCTCCGCCTCCGCACCACGCTCTGACTCCGCAACGACAACCACTTGATGCCCGGCGTCTCTTAGCGCACGTGCCAGGGGAACGCGATGCGAAAGAAAGTACCACTCCGTGTTCGTAACGATGAGGACCTTGGTCGTCACGCGCAGATACTGTACCAGAGAATCAAGCGAGCCACTCCCGAGTCCACATCTGAAACATCAGGATGACCCAGAGGCGGTACTGGTCATTCCGCGCACCTGAAACGTGACCGCGCCACGCTCGTTGAATGGGCTCAGGGTCCAGGAACCCTTCCTGCCGCATGCGCCTTGGTTCAAGCAGGTCCTCTGCCCATTCCCGAAGCGGTCCACGGAGCCAAACATCAATCGGAACACCAAAACCCATTTTCGGTCGCTCTATGAGCGCTCTGGGCACATACTGACATAGCACTTCTCTAAGCAGCCACTTCCCTACGCCGCCGCGAGACTTGAAGCGCATCGGCGTGCGCCACGCCCACTCGATAACGTGGTGATCAAGCAGCGGACACCGAGCCTCAAGACTCACTGACATGGACGCCCTGTCCACCTTCACGAGGATGTCATCGGGCAAATAAGTCAGGAGGTCGGTAAGCATCATCCGCTCCGTGAAATTTGTAGTCGCATCAGCGATCGCTGCGGCCCGAGCCGGAACCGTGAGTTCTGTGCCACAGAGCGCGATGTCACTCGGGGATTTCCACTGAGAGACCAAGCTCCGGTACAGTTCGTCCTGTGAACCGCCAGCTAATTCGGCGAGTTTGTGCAGCTTGTCACCCGCTGCTGCGACTCGCAGGCGCTGCGGTAGACCCCATTCCACCGCACGATACACGTTGTCCCAATGCGCCGGAGTCACCGAGGTGATCAGGGTAGCCGCCATTTCTCGTACCGTAGCGGGCGCTCGCTCCAGCTTTCTCCATATCGTCGATGCCCACTGATAACGTGTATAGCCGCCGAACAACTCGTCACCCCCATCGCCTGACAACGCGACAGTTACTTCACTGCGGGCAAGTGCGCTCACCAAGATCGTCGGGATCTGGGACGAGTCGGCAAATGGCTCGTCGTAGACGAGCGGAAGTGTCGGGATCACACTCATCGCTTGATCGGAGGTAACGTACAGTTCATGGTGATCCGTTCCCAAATGTGCTGCAATTGCCTTCGCCGCCTCCGCCTCGTTGTATCCTGGAACGTCGAATCCAATTGTAAATGTCTTGACGGGTTTCTGCGACTGCGCCTGCATCAGCGCAACGATCGTCGACGAATCGATGCCACCTGACAGAAATGCACCAAGCGGTACGTCGGCTACCATCCGGCGATTAACCGAGCCCCGTAGCAGATCATCCAGCGCTGCTACGGCATCGCCATCACCCAGATCGTGCTCGGTTCGCCGACCTTCTCGCACGACATCAACAGCGCTCCAGAACGTTACAGTCTTCACGAGTGCGCGGTTGGCAAATACAGCGTACGTACCCGGCACAAGCTTGTGGATTCCGGTATAGATGGAAAGCGGCGTGGGGACGTAACCGAACCGTAAGTACGACGCAAGTGCGTCGCGATTTACATCACGGGAGAATCCAGGGTGCTTGACTAGCGCCTTAAGCTCGGAGCCGAACAGCATCGTCGCGCCCTGGCTCCCGTAGTACAGCGGTTTCTTGCCGACCCTATCCCGTACCAATGTCAAAGTCCGATCGGCAGCGTCCCAAAGCGCAATCGCAAACATTCCGTCCAGCCGTCGCACGGTCGTATCAACGCCCCAAATCCGTGCACCTTCGAGGATTACCTCCGTGTCCGACGTTCCCCGAAATGTCGCTCCAGCGCGCACGAGCTCGGCACGCAACTCGCGAAAGTTGTAGATCTCCCCGTTGAAGACGATTACAAATCGCTCGTCTCGCGAGCCCATTGGCTGATGTCCGCTCGGCGACAGATCCAATATGGCAAGCCGGCGGAAAGCCAGGCAAAGTCCAATGTCCGAGAGACTCCACGCACCTGAATCGTCGGGACCACGCGAAGTGATCGCACGGGCCATCGCGGCTCCCCTCTCGAGAAGTGTCTCGCGCGCATCGGGGGTGCCCCAAAAACCGGTTATTCCGCACATTCTATGCTGACCGGCTGACCGATCGGTAGAGCGTGGCATACATGGCGGTCACCGCCTCCAAGCTGTACTGCGCTACGATCCGCGCACGTGCGCGCTTGCCCAGGGCACACCGTTCCGCGGGACTTCGTCCGAGGGTGAGCAGTACTCCATTCGCAAATGCATCTGCACTACCTGACGGGACGACTATGCCAGTATCTCCGACGATCGTGCTGGCCGCTCCGACGTCGGTAACCACACACTCCACACCACACGCCATTGCTTCTCCGATCACATTGGGAAATCCTTCGCTCGTCGATGTGAGACATGCGACATCAAACGCCGCGGTCAACCGAGCGACGTCGCGTCGCGGTCCCAGCATAAAGACGCGATCGCGGAGAAGGTCATCCGCCAAAATCGCGTGCAATCCGGGATTCGTGCGAACCATGCCATCCCCGATGAGTACTGCATATGCAGTCGGTGTCGCACGTAGCACATTGCGCATTGCTGCGATGAATAGCGCATGG
>JBDTAB010000193.1:0-2741 GCA_039924865.1 Gemmatimonadaceae bacterium
CCGGCCTCTCCGTTCGTAACGGTGACAATGGCGGAGCTGTACGTGCAGCAGGGGCACCGTGGAGAGGCTCTGGCGGTCTATCGCGAGCTCGTGGTGAGACGCAACGATCCAGAGTTGCACAAGCGGATACTCGAGCTCGAGGCGGAGGAACGCGCGGCGACTCCTGAAACCGGACCGCGGGAGACGGTGCGCGAGTTCTTTGCGCGGATCGGTGCCGTGATACCCAATGAGCGTGTCGAGCTGGCAGCAGATCGCGGTTCGCAACTCTCCGAGCTGTTCGCGTCGGCGCAACCCGACGCCGGCGATGTCTCGGCGGCTCAGCGCCTCTCGGGCGCGTTCGGCGATGGTCGGACCGGCAGTTCGCGGTCCTGATACATGGCAGGGACGTTACGTATAGCCGTCATAAACGGCCCGAATCTCAACATGCTCGGTGTTCGCGAGCCAGCGATTTACGGAACCGAATCGCTCGCGCAGATCGAGGCTGGCCTCGCACAAGTGGCGAAGGACGTTGACGCGACACTCAGCTTCTTCCAGTCCAACGGCGAGGGCGAGTTGATTACGGAAGTGCAACGTTTGCACGCAGCGTGTGATGGCGCAATCATCAACCCGGGCGCGTACGCACACTCGAGCCTTGCCATTCGCGATGCGTTCGCGGCGGTGTCTGTTCCGTACGTTGAGGTGCACCTGAGCAACGTTCACGCGAGAGAGCCCGAGCGCCATCGCCTCGTCCTGGCTGGCGGCGCGGTTGGCGTAATCTGCGGGCTCGGAAGCTACGGATACGAGGCTGCCCTTCGCGGCCTCGTTAGGCGCCTTCGCACGGTTGCATCGTGACAGATCGAAGAGCCGCGCGGCTCGCACTGGTGACTGCATCGCTAACGGAACATTATCTGGATGCGCTGCTGGTTACCGGGCGCGCCAACATCCGTTACCTCACCGGCTTTTCCGGCTCCAGCGCACTGTTGCTGGTGACACCGCGCGACAGGGTGCTTGTCACCGATTTTCGATATCAGACGCAGGTCGCCGAAGAAGTTGGAGATCTGGTTCGGATCCGCGTGGAAGCAACGAGCCTGTGGGATGGATTGTGGAGCGAACTTGGCCATCTCGCCGGTCGCGCGTTGATTGGTTTTGAATCAACGCACGTGACACACCGCGAATTTCAGCGATTCCTTGATGACGCGGCTGGCGCGCGGTGGCAGTGGCGCCCGCAGGGCGACATCGTCGAGGGGTTGCGCGAATCGAAGGATGCGGACGAAGTCGCCTTGATCGAGCGTGCCGCTGGAATGGCGACGCGCGCACTGTCCAACACGCTGCAGCAAGTGCGTGCGGGGCTGACGGAGCTTGAGGTGGCAGGGATTCTCGAAAAGGCGCTGAGGGACGAGGGGAGCGAAGCACATCCGTTCGAAGCGATTGTCGCCTCGGGTCCGCGATCGGCGCTGCCACACGCGCGGGCCAGCGGGCGCGCTATCGCGCGCGACGATCTTCTTCTGCTCGATTTTGGCGCCGAGTTTGGCGGATACTGCTCCGATATCACGCGTACCGTGGTTGTGGGGCACGCGAGTGACGAAGTGCGTTCTGTGTATGAAATCGTGCGCGAAGCCAACGAGCGGGCGTCGGGCGCCGTACGCGCAGGGATGAGTGGTGCCAGCGCAGACGCCATAGCTCGCGATTATATATCGGCTGCCGGTCACGGAGATGACTTTGGCCACTCGCTTGGTCATGGGATCGGGCTCGAAGTACATGAGGCACCGAGGCTCGCGCGAACCGCGGCCGCGAAACTCCCGACCGATACGGTCGTCACCATTGAACCGGGCATTTATCGGCCGGAGTGGGGCGGCATTCGGATCGAGGACGATGTATATCTTGGCGCGGATGGCCCGCGCATACTCACCGATTTTACCCACGAACTGCTGGAGCTGTCCGCGTGATTGATCTTCGCTATGTGAAGAAGCTGGTCGAGATGCTGGATGAGTCCACTGTTGACTCGATAGAGATCTCGACCGAGAAGGGAATGAAGATCCGACTCTCCAAGACGCCGCAACAGCGTGGAGGCATGTCGGCGGCGCCGCAGCTGACGATGCAGGTTCCGATGGCCGCGCAGCCGGCGGCCGCAGCGGCACCGGCGGCACCGAGCGCCGAGACCGTTGCCGCTGCGCGCGCGGACGAGGCGCGTGCCGCGTATCTCGAGGTCAAGTCACCGATGGTCGGAACGTACTATTACGCCCCGGAACCCGATGCCAAGCAATATGTTGCAGTCGGCGACCGAATCACGAAGGGACAGACACTCTGCATCATCGAAGCGATGAAGATCATGAACGAGATCGAGTCCGAGTTCGATGGTGTCGTCCGAGAGGTTCTCCTGGACAATGCACAGCCGGTTGAATACGGCCAGGTGCTGTTCCTAATCGACCCGAACGCGTAGGCGGAATCATGGGCAGTACCGCAGAAGCGGAAGCGCCGGCTGGCGCTTCGACTTTCGACTACAAACAGATTCTCCAGCAGATGGTTCAGCGTGGTGCGTCCGACCTTCACATCAAGGTCGGCCGTCCGCCAACGTTGCGCATCAATGGCGATCTGGTGCCGATGGACCTTCCGGCGATCAGGCTCGAGGACGTGCGTCACATCGCTGAACAGACAATGACGGCGCGCCACATGAAGGAATTCGCCGCGGTCAAGGAGTGCGATTACGCGCTCGGCGTTCCGGGAGTCGGCCGCTTTCGCGTGAACGCGTACCAGCAGCGCGG
>JBDTAB010000194.1:0-5015 GCA_039924865.1 Gemmatimonadaceae bacterium
TCAACGCGTCACTACTGGAGCAGCTAGCACTCCAGGGCAGGGGGACAGCACAATTCGTTCGACCGTCGGAGAATGTGGAGCGTGCGGTGTCCGTTGTCTCAGCACGGCTCACAAATCCCATCGCCACGGATGTACGGGTAAGGGCTGACGGCGTGCAACTGAACAAGCTCCTTCCGGGTACACCAATAGACGTATTCGCGGGGCAGAATGTCGTTATACTCGCCCGGTATTCGGGTTCGGGTGCGGCGACGCTCCACTTCGACGGCAATTCCCCGGATGGCCCGGTTCACTGGACGCAGCAAGTGACATTCCCTCATGACGAGAAGAGCAATCCGTTCATCGGACGATTGTGGGCTACGCAGCGGATCGGATACCTGAGCGCAGAACGCAGGCGGCTGGGAGGAAACGCTGAACTCGACGGTGAAATTCGCTCTCTGGGGGAGCAATTCGGAATTCCGACGGAGTTCACTTCTTTCCTCGTGCAGGAGGCACAGACCTCGCCGCCGAATGGTATCGCATTGCGGGCGCTGGGCGGGATCGGCGCGATCGTGCCTCCACAATCTGTGTCGGCGCTGAATGCGCCTGTATCGGTCCAGAGCTTTGAAGCCGCCAAACGTGCGACCGAGCAGCGCGCAGCAGTGTCTTTGGCTTCCGCTGATAAGGCGTCGACCGGAGCAACTGACATCAACACCGACGGCGCGGTCAGGCATGTGGGGGATCACACATTCGTACTGTCGAACGGAATCTGGACCGACAGTCATGCTTCTCTGACGGAAAAGGCCAGTGGCACCGTCGTCATCCACGTGCGCGCCTTCTCGGCGGCATATTTCAGGCTCATGGACATTGTCCCTTCACTCAAGCCAATGCTTACACTCGGTGATCGGGTAATCGTGGCCGGCCGCGGCGTCGTGCTCCAAGTGGGCCCCGACGGAATGACCGATCTCGATCCGCGCGCCACCACGGCACTCCGCAGCGGTTGGTAACCGAAGGTGACTGATGTCGACCGGCTGTTCCACAGCTATCACGCGACTCTGGTTCGCTATCTGACACGCCGGCTCGGTGACAGGGACTGGGCGGAGGAGGTGGCGCAGGAGACATTCGTGCGCGCTCTCCGCCAGGAGACACTGACCAACGAGCGCGCGTGGCTCTTCACAGTCGCGAACAACCTCGTGCGCGACGATGCACGACGCGCCGAACGACAGCGCAGACAGCTGATTCTGTTGCGTGATGAACAGATCGTGGAAGAAGAGCTCGCAAATCACTCGTCGAATGATGAAGTGTCGAACGTGGAGCGAGCGCGGGAAACCGCGCTCGCTCGGAAGGCAGTAGAGAGTCTGGCGGAGAGAGATCGAATGGCGCTGCTACTCCGAGAAGAAGGGTTGGACTACGGAGAGATCGCAGTGGCACTCGAACTCTCAATCGGCTCTGTTGGTACTACCCTATCTCGTGCACGGCGAAGACTCGTCGAATCGTACGAAGCGATGCAACGCACCGAAGCAGTGAGGAGGACTAATGGCTGACGACGAACTCACGCGTTCTGGGCATGTTGATGAGGGAACGCTACATGCATGGCTCGATGGCGCTCTGCCAACCGACGAAAGTCGTGCTATCGAGACGCATGTCGGTGCCTGCGATGTGTGTTCGGCCGCTGCAGCGGAAGCGCGCGGACTGATTGCGGCGTCGAGTCGCATTCTTTCGGCGCTGGACGATGTACCGGGTGATGTGATTCCAGCGGCGCCTAAGGAAAGCCGTGCGAACCCGATCCCCGTGCGCTCGCGTTCGTTCGTGCTGCGGTACGGACCGATTGCCGCAGTCGGCGTCTTTGCATTCGGCGCGGCGCTGGTAGTGAGCAGCAGACACGGAAATGAGCCGCTTGCATCAACACTCCAGAGCGCATCCACAGAATCGTTGGCCGTTGCGAGTACCGGCAATACCGCGGCTGCGGCAAAGACCGCGTCCCAAATTCCTCCGGACCGCGCCACGAACGAAGAGCGCGCCGCGACCAGCTCGCATAAAGCTTCGCCGGCCCTGCCGGCCCTGCCGGCACCGGCGCTCCCGGCTCCGGTCACATCGCCAACTCCTAAAACGTCGACCATGGCGGACGCCTCACTTTCAAGAGATATGGCGCAGGCGATGGCAGAGCCGTTGGGATCGCGTGCAAAGGTCGCGAATGAGCCCGTGTTACCACCCCGTGGTGTATCCGCCGGAACTCGACGACTGGACGCACCCCTGAGTACCATCGTGCTAGCACCAAACGCAATTGCAGCAGATGCGTCCAAGCGTCTCGCTTATGTGGATAGGTTACCGCCGACAATGACGGGCGCAACAGTCCTGTCAACGACACAGTCAATTGAGAACGTGTCGCATGTGCGAAGGACTGTATTCCAGCTTGACTCAGGGGTTACCGTAACCCTCACCGAGCGACGTAGCCTCACGCCGGAGGAGGCAGCGACCGCGAAGCACGACACCGCGATGCAACCAGTGGGAAGGCTACTCCGCGGGTCGTCGTTCACCGAGCCATCATCGATTGTATGGCTGGGAAGAGGCGGCGCGATTCTCACACTGTCCGGTGCGCTACCAGTGAAGGAACTCCAGGCGTTGAGAGAACGAGTTGTTGAGTGAGGGTCGGAAAATCGGTCTGCTGCGCCCGTCATTCCGACATTCCCGCAACACACCTCGTCATTCCCGCGAAAGCGGGAATGACGAGGTGGGGCGACGGTTGTCGAGAGTGCGGCGCCGCTGAATAATCCTATCTTGTCCCCACCGTCATCTCACGTCTGGAAACGCGCGGCTGATCAATAGATCGACCGGGGCCTTCGGCCCCATCGCCCCGAACAAAGCCGTTCGATACTCGCCCAGCCGCGATTCGCAGAACGCGTCCGCGATCTCGGCGTTACCTGCACGGAACAGCAGCGATGCCTCGAGCGCCACCGCCATCCGCCCGACGATCCATCGCGCACGCCCATCCCGACCATCCGCATGGTCAAGTTCGGCGTCTAATTTCCCAATTTCGAGATCCAGAAGCAAATTGGACCCGCGCGTGCTTTCCAGTTCAGCGAACAGTGCTTCCCGTGCCTCCGCGTCACGTTCGAGCGCGCGCAATACGTCGAGGCACTGTATGTTCCCGCTCCCTTCCCATATCGAGTTGACCGGCGCCTGCCGATAGAGGCGTGGAAGAATAGACTCCTCGATGTATCCATTCCCGCCCAGACATTCCTGCGCCTCATTGACGAACGGCACGCATCGCTTGCACACATAGTACTTGGCGATTGCAGTTGCAACACGTGCAAAACCGCGCTCTGCGCCGTCGCGACTACTCGCATCTACTGCCCGTGCAACGCGCAGAGAAAGCGCCACCGACGCTTCCGATTCCAACGCCAGATCCGCCAGTACCGCCCGCATAAGCGGCTGATCTATCAGAAGCTTGCCGAACGCCTGTCGATACTGCGAATGATGGATCGCTTGCACCAGCGCCTGTCGCATGATGGCGCTGGAACCAATGACACAGTCCTGCCGCGTCAGCGCTACCATTTCAATTATTGTAGCGATGCCCCGCCCTTCCTCGCCTATAAGCCACGCAACGGCGCCTTGCAACTCGACTTCAGCGCTGGCGTTGCTCCAGTCACCGAGCTTGTCCTTGAGACGCTGGATACGGACAGCGTTCAGTTCGCCGTCAGGTGCGAACCTTGGCATGAGGAAACAACTGGGGCCCGCATCTGTCTGCGCCAACACCAGAAAAGCATCACTCATCGGTGCTGAAAAGAACCACTTGTGCCCGACCAGTTCGTACAGTTCACCAGCGCCGCGAGATCCGATAGCATGCGCATGAGTCGTGTTACGGCGCAAGTCAGATCCACCCTGCTTCTCGGTCATCCCCATGCCGATAGTGTTGCCCCGCTTGTCCCATGCAGGAACGGCCCGAGGATCGTATTCCCTGGCCGTGACGCGCGGTACCCATTCCGCGGCGATTCCAGAATGATGACGCAGCACGGGAGCGGACGCATACGTCATTGTCAGCGGACAGTTGTTGCCCTGGTCCGGCTGCATGTGCAGATACGCCAGTGCCGCGCGCGCCACATGAGCGCCTGTTCGGGATTCATGATTCCATGCAAAGCTCGGTACGCCGTGGGCGATGCCGATCTGCATTATGCGATGATACGCGGGATGAAACTCTACATCGTCAATGCGATGGCCGTACCGATCGAACGCGCGCAGGCGCGGCTTGTTCTCATTCGCCGCGAAGCCAAGTTCCATTAGCTCGCCACCCGCGACCGGTCCGTACGCGGCAATCTCGGATTCCGCCCACGCACCCCCCTCGCGATCTAGCGCTTCCCGCAACGGGAGGTCCGTGGCGTACGAGTCGTAAGGCGCCAGCGGCGGCGGCTGGTTCTCGACGCGATGAGTAGCAAATCGGTCGGCGGTGGCCATACCGGAAGATATGCCGTGCGGCATCTGTAATCCGAGCGGGTCGTGGATTGGACGGGCCGCCCTCAGACGTCAGTCGGAGCCCTCGCCGACCGGATCAAGTTCCGAGAGACTGACATTGAGGCGCGGTCGTTCAGGGTCAGTGATATCGATTTGGTCCCACTGAATCCGGAATTGCCGATACCGTGCGAACCCCCCAAACCGCTGGAGCAATCGCCGCGCGAACGCACCGCCCGTGAAAGCCTCAAGAAGCCCGTAGGCTCCGACGTGGAACTCGGACACAACGTAGTCATTGCCCCCCGTGTGCAGCTCGATTGTCGCGAGCAATTCCTCAATGCGACCCAATTTCTGGCCGTCGCGATCGCGAACGACCGTACCGACGAGATGGTTCAACAGGATTTCGCGCACCATTACTTCGTGTCCCCACTCGAACCGGGAATGTGGCCGATCACGTGCGCATTGAGCCAGCGCTCCAAATGCCCGGATGGGAGAGATTTCCCATCAACATCAATCTCAATCGTCTCGCCAATGGTGCGAACATTGGAAAACGGGACTTTGCTTTCTCCTGCCGCGCGGTCAATCCGGAAGAT
>JBDTAB010000195.1:0-13668 GCA_039924865.1 Gemmatimonadaceae bacterium
AGGTCTTCGAGCGTCGGCGTGATTCCGGCTTTTTCGTTGCGCTGCTCGTCTTTACGGCCCTATCGCTGGTGATCTACCTCGTCGGCCGGTCCGTTCTTCAGCCGATTTTCGATGCCGAGTTCGCGAGAGGCATCGCTGCTGCCGTGCGCAAGAATCCGCAGATAAACGCGGGGCAGATGGCCGCTGGACAGGGCATGGCGACCAAGTTCACCCCTATTATCATCGCCTTCGGTGCGTTCTTTAGCCCACTGATCGTCGGTGTCGCACTCTGGATCGTCGGAAAATTTGTAGGGGCCAAGGAAAGCATTGGCGCCGCATGCATGATTGCGACGTACGCTTTCTTCCCACGCATCATCGGTTCATTGCTGGGCGTCGTGCAGGCCTTCGTGATGGACCCGTCAAAGCTCAATGGACAGTACCGCATAACCCTCAGTCTGGCCCGGTTCCTTGACCCTGATACCGCTTCACCGGTTATGGTGGCACTCCTTGCAAGAGTCGACCTTTTCACGATCTGGGTCACAATTCTGCTGGCAATCGGGCTCGCCGTAGTTGCGCGGATCCCGCGGTCACGCGCAGCCCTCGCCGCATTCATTGTCTGGATCATCGGAACTCTGCCCGCCCTGTTAGGCGCGATCAGAGCGTCGTGAGTCTGCAGTCGGAAGAGAAAGGGCGGCTCCGCGATCGCGGAGCCGCCCTTTCTCATTTCATCAGTCCTGACCTCAGGTCTCGATCGCCCCGTGTTCAATCGGTTCGCGGTCTCGCCTTATGAAAAGCTGATCGTACAACACCGCCGCGATGATCGAGCCAATGATCGGAGCTGTCCAGTAGATGAACTGCCCCTCGTAGACTCCGGACGCGAGCGCCGGCCCGAAGGAGCGCGCCGGATTCATCGATGCTCCAGTGAGCGGTCCGATCGCCAGAATGGCAACCGTATAGACGAGCCCGATCGCGAATCCACCCACCCGTGGCGACTTCTCGTCCACCGCAGTCGCGAACACCGTGAAGGTAAGGAAGAAAGTCGCGATCGCCTCGAGAATCCACGCCTGCGAAGCGGTTACGTCGAGCGAGATCGCCTGACCTCCGTCACGCGTCGCAAGCACCACTGCGTCTGGGAACGTTCCCATGAGGACGTAGGCTGCCGCCGCGGCGCCCAGGAGCTGCGCTACAATGTAAATCCCCGCCATCATGGGATCGATTCGGCGCGCGGCAACAAACCCGAGCGTGACAGCAGGGTTGAAGTGCCCCGAGATCCGCATCAGCGCGGTCACGAAGATCGCCAGCACGAGCCCGGTCGCGAGCGCCACCTGAAGCAGCCCACTGGGTGAGTTGGACTGCGCCACAGCCATGATCGCCGCGCTTCCTACAAAAACGAGTGCGAATGTGCCGATGAACTCTGAAATAAAATGGCGTAACGAATCGCGCATGCAATGCTCCGTAATTGGGCAAGTTGGCCGAGATGGTGTAGCCGACGTCGCGAAAGCGCGTTTACCCCGCTGCGCTGATCACACCACCCGGCGAAAGACCAGGGCGGCGTTTATTCCGCCGAAACCGAACGAGTTGCTGAGAACGTGCTCAACTCGCGCGGCCTGCCCTGTCCCGGTGATGTAGTTAAGATCGCACTCCGGATCGCGCTCGGTAAGGTTCACGGTCGGCGGCAGCCACTCCCGGTCGATGGCGAGTGCACATATCGCCGCCTCGATTGCTCCGGACGCGCCGAGCGCGTGGCCATAGTACCCCTTGGTCCCGCTCGCCATTACCGACGAAGCCGAGTCTCCAAAGACGAGCTTGATCGCCACCGTTTCTGTGGGATCGTTGAGCGGCGTCGAACTGCCGTGCGCGTTGATGTACCCGATCTCCGACGCGGACACGTTCGCATCGTCCAGTGCCATCTGCATGGCGCGCGCGGCCTGCTTGCCACTAGGGAGTGGTGCGGTCATATGATGCGCGTCGTTGCTGGTTCCATAACCGCATATCTCAGCGTAGATCCGGGCACCGCGTGCGACCGCACGCCCGTACTCTTCGAGTATGAGCACCGCGGTTCCTTCGCCCATCACGAACCCGTCGCGCTCGTGGTCGAATGGTCTCGAGGCGTGCTCCGGGTCATCGTTGCGAGTGGACATCGCTCTTATCAGCGCGAACGCGCCGAAGCACAACGGTGCCAGCGGTGCCTCGGCGCCGCCGGCAATCATCACATCGGCGTAACCATCGCGCACCTGCCTGAACGCCTCGCCGATCGCCATCGCGCCCGACGCGCAACTCATCGCATTCGTCGAGTTGGGGCCGGATACTCCAAACTCGATTGCGATATTGCAGCTCGCAGCACCACCAAATACCGCAAGCGCCAGTGTCGCATCGACGGCGCGCAACCCTTCGCGAAGAAACACACTCAGTTGGTCTTCTGCGTATCCAACTCCTCCCAACGCGGTTCCCATCATTGCCCCAACACGCTCGCGATCCTCCACTGCCAGATCGATCTCCGAATCTTCCAGAGCCTGCTTCGCCGCGGCAACGGCAAACTGCCCGAACCTGTCGAGTCGTCGCGCGCGCTTGCTCTCGATAAAGTCGTTCGGGTCGAAATCCGAGACTTCGGCTGCGTTATGACTGCGAAAGATCGACGGGTCGAACCTCGTCAGCGAACGCACGGCGGAACGTTCGCGCAGTACTCCATCCCACATCCCGTCCTTGGTTGATCCGATTGGAGTGATCGCGCCAATCCCGGTGATCACCACTCTTCGCCGTCCCTTCATTCAGCCTCCGCCACGCGTGCCAGTCCAGCAAGTGTGCGCGACGCGATGCCGTGCACGAATATCGGTCCGATTATCGTCGTCGCTGTGATCTCACCAATCAGCGGCCAACTCGGACCGTTCCATACGTGCAGGACGCGGACGTGCGTCCCCGCCGCGGTGGGCTCGAAGCTCCACTGGACGTCCATTCCCTTCGTGATGCCACCGATATGTTTGAAGCGTATCACCGGCGGATCCTGTATCACCTGCATGTCGGACCGCCACCACGTCGGCCAGTCGAGCGGGCCAAATGGACGGTCGGCCGACATCTCGACGACGCCACCGCCATCAGTAGCACGGCGGTTGAAGTGCACGAATCGATAATGCGGAAGATGCACGGGCCAACTCTCGACATCGCATGCGAGAGCAAAAATCCTGCCTACAGATGATCGTACTACCAGTTCATCCAGCACGCGCATCGGAAGTCCGCTTGGCATCGCACCGAGATCTACGACGTCGCTCGCGTCCGCAGTCATCCCCGTTTTCCCGTCGGCGTCCAGCTGGCCGTGATCCTGAAGCCAAGTCGCTGTTTGATCGCGGGCTTCACTCCGATTGCCGCAGCAATGAGGTCGGACAGCTCTGTCCGCGTGTATCCACGCATGACGGATACGAACCCATCGTGGCGCGTCACGCTGTGAAAGCCAAGCGGAAACGACGCAAGCCAGAAACCGCCGCCTGCAATCCAGCTGCGACGCAGATCGCTCACAACGACCGCGATCCGTGCGACCCTATTCAGCTCACGGAGCAGCGCAGCAGCCTCGGCATCGTGAAAGTGGTGCAGCGTCTGCGAGCACATCGCAACGTCGACACTCGACGTCGCGAATGGAAGTGAAAGCGCGTTGCCGCACACCGAGTGTGACACGCAAGTCGCCGCAGAGCGGGCGATGACATCATTGGTGTCGAGTCCGATGGTGCGGAGTATGATGTTATGATCCCGCGCGGCGCGCGCCGCGGCCTTCGGCACGTCACCGAATCCCGTCCCCACGTCGAGCAGCGTGGCGTCGCGGGGCATCTCGCGAAAGTGGGTCGCAAGCTCGGCGACAGCCGCGCTCGCGCCACGAAACACGATGTTGGATCGACGTAGGTCTCGTATCGTGCGAAGCACCAGCGCGTGATCACCGTTCGTCGCGTCCAGAAGCTCCGAGCCGTATCGCCGACGTGGTACAAGGAATTCGCCCTCAGCGCGCGTAATCTAGCGCTCCAACTGTGTGAAGCCACCACGATAGTACAGTAGCGGTCGCTCGTCGCGTGTAACCGCCGTCTCGGTCTCGCCAATGATGAGTGTGTGATCACCGCTTTCAGTGGACGAGACGCGTCTGCACTCGATGTACGCGAGCACGTCGTTCAGAATCGGCACGCCGTGGTCGCCATGCCGGTAGCCGATTCCTTCAAAACGCTGCGCTCCTGTATCCGCAAAGCGACGCGCGATCGGCTCCTGGGCTGAAGCGAGGATGTTGACCCCAAAGTACTCGCAATTCGTCACCACGTCGTGCATCGATGCAGCGCGGTCGATGCACATCACGACCAGCGGAGGGACCAGCGACACCGAAGCGAACGCGCTCACCGTCATGCCGTGATCGTTGCCACCCGAGTCGGTGGCCGTAACGATGGTTACTCCGGAGGCGAATCGTCCCATGGCCGCGCGGAATGCATCTTGATCGAGACTCATACTCCGAACAGTAACAGCCGCGCAAAGTAGCTCGCCCTGAGTACCTGGCTCGCCGGTACGAAATCGCCTACCACTCCCACCAGCAGATCCGCCATTTCCGTTCGGCGCGACAGCGCCCGAGCCGCGTGATTTATGAGTGCCGGCACTGCTACGGTTCCCGAAATCAGCCTCTCGACCAGCCATTTACCGCGAAATTCGGCTCGCCGCACCGTTTCGTATTCCGCCAGAGCCCGCCACGAGTCACCGCGATTCGCAAACGCAGCTTCGGCTGCGAACGGTGCGAGCATCTCGCCACCGCGAAGCGCCGAGTACACGCCCTCGCCAGTGAACGGATCAAAGAATTCGGCCGCGTCCCCAACCAGCGCGGCGCCGCGAGCCCACGCTCGACGCGTGGATGATCCAAACGGACCCGTCGCGCGAACGGGTTCGACGCGATTCGCTCCCGAAAATCGCTCGGCGAGATGAGGATGTCCCGCGATCCACTCCTCGAGCATTGCGTTGGCGTCGCGGCCCGCATGCCTCGCGGCGCGCGCTGGGATCACGAGCGCGACATTGGTAATCCCACCGCCCACGTCCGCGATTCCCACGTAACCGTCGCGCTCTACGTGCATCTCGCCGATGTCCGTAATTCCGACCACATTCTGATAATGTGCGACGAACGCCATGCGATGAGGAATGCGCGAAACACGTGTAAGACCCAACCGCCGACCCACCACTGATCGCAAGCCGTCGGCGCCGATCACCAGCGGTGCGACCATCTCCCGACGCGCGCCGTCGCGATCCATCACTGACACTCCGCACACGGCGCCAGAGGCCGATCGCACGACGTCCGTCACGCGAGCCTGCTCAACCAGTCGCGCACCCGCCAGTTGGGCGCGCTCAACGAGTATCGCGTCGAGTATTGAACGCCGGAGTGCGATCCCGCGGTCGCGAAATGCACTGAAGCCATGCTGCGCAACAAAATTGCCGGTGAGCTCGCATCCATTGGGCGCACGCACGCGCATGCCGGTCAGATGCGCCGGCCCGGATGCGTCAATTGCCTCCATTGCACCCATGCTTGCGAGAATCCGCGAAGCCTGAGGGCTCAGATATTCCGCGCAAACCTTGTCGCGCGGGAATGCCCCGCGATCAAGCAGCACCACGTCGGCGCCCAGCTTCGCCAAATGCCACGCCGTGGATGATCCGGCTGGCCCCGCGCCGACGACGATTACTTGCGCGCTGCGCGGGAGTAATCCGTTTTCAGCCAATCGGATTCCACCTCGTTCCTACGTTTTCGGCGATCCAGTAAAAAAGAACTCCCAAGAACAACCCCGCACAGGTGGCCAGAAGATTTATTACGTCATTATCGAGCCAGCGGATTCCTCCCACACGGCGAGTGGCCGATCCGCAAACATGAATGGCTCGTTCAGTTGGCTCATTGCACGCATCGCACCGGAACCGCTCCTGCAGCGTGGCACCGAGTACTGAATCGGTGATCGAGCCGCCAAATCCAGCCAGTAAAGCGGTGAGACCAAGCGTCGCAGGCAGGCCCAAGACCATCGCGACGACCCCGACCCAGGCGGCGCCGGCGCCCGAGGCTACAAGCCCCGTCAGTGTGACACCTCCTGACTCTCCTGGACGTACGTATGTCCAACTGATAATTGATCGAGGCTCTCCGCCTAGCCACACCCCAAGCTCCGTAGCCCAACTGTCAGCGGACGATGCAGCCAACGCGCCTACCGCTCCCCATGCGAGCCAGGGAATTCCGAACCCCGCGGCGATCAACGCGGCCAGAGAGTACAGGCCGCCGTTTGCCAGGACCTGTGTCGCGTCGCGGGCGCCGCCTTTCGACACGATGCCACGCGTGATGGCGTCCTTTTGATCGCTCCCGGCTCTGGAGAGCAGTGCCGCCGCAACGAAGTACAGAATGAGGAGTGCAGCCCAGCTCCAGCCTGCAATTACGCAGGCGGTGCCACAGCCGGCCGCGGCCAGAACCCCGCTCCGACTGAGCGCGCCAGCGCGCCACGCGGCACCGGCCACGACCACTGCGAGGGCAAGGCCGATGGCCGCGCGTTGGGCCACTTCGAAGCCTCCCATCGGCCCGAAAATTGTCTCGATCATCCGTACGGGTTAACTTGGCGCTCTACAATGTCGCCCGCTCATTCAATGTCTGTCGATCCGCTAGTACCCCTGTCACTCCTCGAAGCCCTGCGAGAGGCGGATCGCCTGGACGGCGCTGGCGAGGCGGAATATGCGCCGGAGTACGTCAACAAGCGATTGGGGACGGCCGATACAGTCTATGCGCAGATACGGCGATATAACGAAGCCGCACGCCGCGGACACCCCATCCAGGAAGAGGAAGTCATCGCGCTTGCGCGCCTTATCGGGCGCCGGCCCGACGCCACGGAGTTGTTCCGGAACGCTGGGCGCGCAACTGCGCGCACGGCCTACGGTCGTATCTCCAGCATCAAGCGCGGAAGCGTCAACTACCTGCCGCGCATCGTCGCACGCCCCATCGCACGGCGACAGGCCCAGAAACTGCTTGCTCGTTACTTCGGTGCCGTGCTGAACAGAACGGGTGCTATGCTGAAGATGGACATTCCGACGCACGCGCCGGTTTCCGCGGGCGCAACCGAGCCCGGCCGCGAGTACTACGACGCTGCTCTCAACGAGATCCTCACACTTCTTACCCTCATCTGATCGAAGGCTTCACACGATGCTCTCTCCATCACAACTCGGCGGTATTCGCCGCGCCATCGCCGATGCCGGCGTGGACGGCTGGCTGCTCTACGATTTCCATGGCATCAATCCCATCTCCGCGGGCGTCGTGGGAATCGCGGGAATGGTTACGCGCAGATACTTCTGCTACATCCCGCGCGAAGGAAATCCGGTTGCGATAACCCACGCCATCGAGCAGGGACCTTGGGAAGAGTGGCCGGCCGAATGGCCCAAGCACGTGTATAGCAGCTGGCGCGACTTTGAGAAGTATCTCGGCGAGACCGTGCGCGGCAAGCGCGTCGCGATGGAATACTCGCCCGGCGATGCGGTGCCCTATCTCGATCGCGTTCCGGCCGGCGTCGTCGAACTGGTGCGCGACTCCGGTGCTGAGGTCGTTACATCGGCCGACCTCGTCACCCGCATCTACGCAGTATGGACTCCAGCGCATCTCGAGGCCCACAAGCGCGCCGCGGAACATCTTGCGAGGATCGCCCACAACGCGATGGCGCTGGCCGGCGAAAGGGCGCGCTCTGGCAAGCCGATCCGAGAATACGAGCTCTCAATGCTGATCCGCGAGGAATTCGCCGCCGCAAAGCTCGTCACCGACAGTCATGGACCGAACGTGTCGACCGGCCTCAACGCGGCAAATCCGCACTACGATCCCACTGCGGAGAATTCGGCCCTGATCAAGGAGGGCGACATGATCCTGATCGATCTCTGGGCCCGCGAGCCAGGTGCTCCATTCGCGGACCAGACCTGGATGGGGTCCCTGGGACCGGCGAGCTCCGAAAACGAGTTGATCTGGGAGACCGTGCGCGGTGCGCGCGATGCGGCTATAGAAGTTCTTCGCGATGCGATGGAATCTGGCCGTCCCATTACCGGCGGAGAAGCAGACGACGCGGCCCGCAAATACATCACTGACCGCGGCTTCGGCAAGCGCTTCACGCATCGTACCGGTCACTCGATCGACTCGCGCGACATACACGGATCGGGGCCGAACATCGACAACCTGGAGACGCGCGACGTGCGTATGCTATTGCCGGGCGTGGCATTCTCCATCGAACCGGGCATTTACATTCCCGGTCAGGTCGGCGTGCGCAGCGAAGTGAACGGATTCGTCCAGGACGGTTCGTTGCTCATCACCCCGGAACGGATTCAGCAGGATTTGTTGATCGTGTAACTGGTTCCGGCCTACCGTACGACGTCGGTCCAGATCCGCGGGTCTTCCAAGCCCAATCGCCACAGCGCGATCTTCGTAACCCCAGCTCGGCGCGCGTTGTCCACGAGCGTCTTCAACAGGCCTGCGTCACTCACCCAAACGTTCCACCCGTCGGACTCGGCGTGGAGCGTGTTGGATGCGGGATCCCGCGCGAGTGGCACGTGCGCGCTCGCGGCTAACTGCTGCGCCTCAGTGAATGATACGACCGCTGTCGCGCTATCTGCGCGCCATTGGTATCCGTAGATCGGCAATGCCGCAACGACTCGCGAGCTGCCAACGTCGGCGACACGGATCCCCAGCGCGCGTGCAGCCCACTCCGGAGACGCGATCGGACCTGGCCGCGATGTCAACCAGTGCTCGTCGTACAGCATGACAACCAGAAAATCGACTGATCCGAGCAGCGTCCTTCCGGGATATGCAGCGGTGTCGGTCGCCGGGATGGCAATCCCCGTCCGCGGTATGCCGTGAGCGCTTGCCGAGTCTGCGAACGCTGAGCTTACGCGGAGTAAAGCGTCCAGGTCGTTTGGTGTGTGCCCCTCAAAATCCAGAATCAGCCCGCGATAGCCCGCTTTGCCGAGCAGTGCGGCGGTTCGACCCGCCGTTTGCCCGAGCGCCGTTTGATCGCTCGCGAGCGCGCGGATCGTCTCTGGGTGGAAGCGTGTCCCCTCATACGAGGTGAGCAACGCCATTCTAGGCCGGTTTCCAGGATTGTTCGCGATGAGCGGGTCCGGGTAGGCCGTCTCTGGCTGGAAGGTTGCGCTATCCAACCTTATGAACGCCGAGACGATAACGTCCAGTTGCGAGTCGTGCGCCGTTGCGCTCGATTCGCTCCGCGGATCCCACGGTGCAGTGAACCCCCAGAACTCTGCGTCGCCGGCCGGCGGCCGCCCTCGCACCGACGCACACGCACTGATGAGGAATGCGAGGCAGACGGCCGTCGCCGTCCGAAAATTCCGAACAATGTTTCTGGACACTTTATCAGGAACCTCTCCCCACCTGTGTGCCACGACTCTGTCTGTCACGGTGGATAAATTAGCAGACTCCACCACGTCAGCACTCAAATTTCCGCGAATGCACCTTTCCAGACATCCCGGTCTCGTCACTACACTTCTCGTCATTGCGGCCTGCTCCGGTCGCGATGCTACTTCCGCCCAGGCGGTCGGCGACACGGTTGGCACCGCTCAACGTGCGGTCGTCGTAGTTCCGTCTCCAATCGCCTACCGGACTGCGGCGGTCAGTGATCCGGGCAAGGTCACAGGTTTTGTCCAGTTCACTGGAACTCCTCCGGGGGATACGGCGATCGTCGTACCGGCTGAGCAGAATGGATGCGGGAAACCGCTCAGCGTCAGTCTCCTGTCGCGGTCACAGGGGAAGGTTGCTGGCGCCGTCGTATGGCTCACCGATGTGCGGCAGGGCGAGCCTCTCCCCAATGCTCGTCGATTCAGGCTGACAAACGATGACTGCGCCTGGGACCCGCAAGTTCAGGTTGTGGTCGCGGGCGGTGCGCTGAACGTCGTCAATTATGATCCACTCGCTGAGCGAGCCTTCGCGACTCGTGTCTCGACCGGCGACACCGCTGCTGTAGCGCCTTTCACTGACGACGGTCAGGTCATACCGTACGACAAACTGGTCAGCAAGCCGGGCGTGCTCGAATTTTCTGTTGAGAGCCGCCCCATGTCCCGCGCCTGGGTCGTCGTACTCGACCAGCCTTACTTTGCGATCACTGATTCCAAGGGAAACTTTACGATAGATGGTGTGCCTGCAGGCGTGCACCATATTCGCGCTTGGCATCCCATGCTGGGCGTCGCCGACGGAGTCGTGACGGTTTCACAAGGTGGCGCAGCTACGGTTACTCTGGAATTCAAGGACAAGTAGCACGCCTGGCCGGACGCTGCCGCATGGTCGCCGGCACGTCTCCAGCTACAAGCGCTCCAGCACGAGCGCTCCAGCTACAAGCTCTCCAATACGACCCGATCGCCCGCGCGGAACTGGCCGCGGTACAATTTCGCGTACGTACCCTCGGCACCCAGAAGATCGGCGTGACTGCCCGTCTCGACCACGCGCCCGTGCTCCAGTACGACCACACGGTCAGCGCGCAATACTGTGGACAGTCGGTGAGCGATGATCAGCGTGGATCTTCCGCGAAGCAACTCTTGCATTGCTTCCTCGACAAAACGCTCGCTTTCAGAATCCAGGCTTGATGTCGCTTCGTCGAGAATCACCAGCGCAGGGTTCTTGAGAAACACGCGCGCGATCGCGAGGCGCTGCCTCTGGCCGCCCGACAGCTTGACGCCGCGCTCACCGACCGATGTCTCGTAGCCCATCGGAAGTCGCTCGATGAACTCGTGCGCATTTGCGGCACGAGCAGCTGCTTCGATGTCCGCGTCAGATGCCGTCGCTCCGGTCCCGGCTACAGCGTACGCAATGTTCTCTCGAATCGTTCCACTGAACAATGTTGGTTCCTGTGGTACCACTCCGATCGATTCTCGCAAGTCTCTCAACGGGATGTCTCTTATATCAATCCCGTCGAACGTTATGCGCCCGCCGGTTACGTCCCAGAAGCGCGGCAACAGCGATGCGATAGTCGTTTTTCCGGCGCCACTCGGCCCAACTAGCGCGACTATCTCACCCGATCCGATCTGGAGCGATACATCGTGCAACGCATCCGGTAGATCCGGTTGATACTTGAAGTGAACATGTTCCAGCGCAACTGCGCCGCGTCTCGGACGCGGTAGCGGTATTGGCTGGAGCGAATCCACCACGGTCGGCGTCATGTCCAGCAGCTCGAAGATTCTCTGCGCAGCGCCTGTTGCTTCCTGATACGCTCCGAAAAGGGACGCGAGCGATGCGATCGCTCCGGCGACGTACAGTGCGTAAAGAAGGAATGAGACAAGAGCACCAGCCGTGAGCTGACCAGCCAGCACGAGTCGTCCGCCTTCCCACAATACGACAACCACGCCGCTGAATCCGAAAAACGTCAGTGCGCCAAAAAATACTCCGCGTATCTTCGCGCGCTCCACTGCTGCGTGCACCACCTCGCCAAGATGACGATTGTACTTGCGCGACTCCTCGGCCTCAGCCGTGAAGCTCTGTACCATGCGGATCTGCGCGAAAGCCTCGTCCGCCGTTCCAGTTGCTTCAGCGATCCGGTCCTGCACACCCGTGCTCGCGCGTCGCAACATCTTCCCAAATAGAAACGCCGCGCCCACGACTAGCGGCGCAACGGCCAGCGTCGTCCCGGTCAACGCCGGTTGCTTGATCGTTAGCAATACCAGAGCGCCGATCAGAAATATTGATTGGCGCGTAAATTCGGAAAGATTGGTGCTCAGTACTGTTTGCAGTACCGTCGTATCAGACGACAGCCTGCTCGTGAGTTCACCTGTGCGCCGGTCCGTGAAGAAACCCGGTGACAGATTGACAAGGTGACCGAACAGGTCGATGCGCAGTTTTGCAATTACTCGCTCCGCCGTCGCCGTCAGCAGGTACACCTGTACCATGTTGAGCGACGCCTGCACAGCGAACAGCAACAGCAGCCCGAGCGTGATCTCGTTCAGAAGATGTGCGTTGCCATGCTGGAACGCGGTATCCAGGAGGACCGCCACGATCGCGGGGAAGGCGAGTCCTGCCGCGCTCGCCGCCAGCAGGCAGACCGTCGCAATGACGAGATGGCCGAGATACGGCTTTACCCGGGGAAACAGCCGTGCAAGAGCCTTCGCCGATACATGCTCCTGCTTCGCTCCGGCTTCTCCGGGTGCCTTTCCGTTTGCCCGATTCGATCTCGCCACTATCTGAAGACGTGCAGGTCGATCACCATCGCGACGTACAACAGCGCAAGGTACAGCAGTGAATACATGAACACGAACCGTGCAGTGCTCGTCGCGTCACCTGACCCTAGTCGCAGCTTGATAACGCCGTATGCGAACGGCGCGGCCACAACGATGGCACTCACGAGATAGAAAAGCCCGAATGACCCGATGCAGAACGGAAGAATCGAAAGCGCAACCATGATGCCCAGGTACCAGAGCATCTGGTCCTGCGTATGTCGCTCGCCCCAGATCAACGGTGCCATCGGTACGCCAGCCGCGCCGTAGTCGCGTTTCTTGAGAAGTGCGAGCGCCCAGAAGTGCGGCGGCGTCCAGTAGAAGATGATCAGGAACAGGGTCCATGCAGTGAGATCGAGTGAGCCAGAAACCGCAGCATATCCCACCAGCGGAGGAATCGCGCCCGCCGCTCCTCCGATCACAATATTCTGCGGAGTCTTGCGTTTGAGCCAGCGCGTATAGAGAAAGACGTATCCATAAAATCCGATCAGCGCGAGCGCCGCAGTCAGCACGTTCGCGAACCGCGCGAGGATAAACGTTGCCGCCGTGGCCAGCAATACGCCAAACGCAAGCACGGCGCGCGGCGCCATGCGTCCGCTCGGAATCGGCCGCAACTTGGTTCGCGGCATGTGCGCGTCGATGTCCTGATCCAGGTACATGTTGAGCGCGTGCGCTCCGCCCGCCATCAGGTAACCGCCGACAAGTACTGTAAGTACGAGCCAACCACTCGGCGTCCCCGCCACGTACATCGCCGCAACGGTTGTGACGAGCAGCAGCGATATAATCCGCGGCTTGGTCAGCGCGACAAGATCAGACGTTACCGAGTGGTGCACCTCGGGAATCGCTTCAGGTTCGGCGGTCAACTCCGTCACTTCGCTCATGCGTCTGCCGCTCTGACGTGTGTTGCCAGCGAGTACCGCGCGAGCGCCGCGAACGTGAACACAGACAGCCATACTAGCGTGCCTACGGCCTGGTGCAGCGATCGCCATGCCGCCGGAAGATGCATCCCGACCATGCCACCAGCGACGATTATCTGCAATACGACCGTCCCCAATGCGAACCACGCCGCACGCTGTACGAGCATCGACTCACGACGGCGCCTGATGATGAACGGTAGCGCGATCATGTGGAAGAGAAGCAGAAACGCGAGCACGCGGTGTGTTACCTGTATGTACAGCGCGTCCCCTCTCACCAGCACCGATGTGCACCAGGGAAATCCCTGACACGAAATGTTCGCACCCGAGACATTTGCTGTGAGTGCACCGAAGATCAATATTAGGAAGACGAGCACAACAGCACCCCGCGCGCCGCGGTATGACCGCGCCGATGCAACGCCCGCCGCTCCGTCAAAACCCCACCCACCAGCGCGGAGCACCGCGATTGACAACACTGCGAGAAGCGTCATCGCGATCGCGAGATGCGTCACAATCACGTACGGATTGAGCGATAGCTTGACGGTGATCCCGCCAAACACCGCCG
>JBDTAB010000196.1:0-7096 GCA_039924865.1 Gemmatimonadaceae bacterium
TCCGGCGCCTGCCATTATCCATAAGCGGTGCCAGCCTGCGACGAATCCCAACATTGATTCGCATACGCGTGTCCTGCGCGTACTCGCGGTACATATAATCGCGCTCCTCATCGCTCACCATCTCGAGTGTGAGCTCGTCGTGGTTGCGGAGGAAGATCGCCCACTGCGCGCCGGCTGGCAGTTCCGGTGTGCGGTTGATTATGTCGACGATTGGCGTCCGGTCGCCCTTGCTCAGCGCCATGTACATACGCGGCATGAGCGGAAAATGAAACGCCATGTGACACTGATCGCCATTTCCGAAATACGGAAGCACGTCAGCGGGCCACTGGTTCGCCTCGGCGAGAAATATTCTGTTCTTGAATTCGGCGTCGAGCGCAGCCCGCATCTTCTTGAGAATCTCGTGCGTCTCCGGAAGGTTCTCGCAGCTTGTGCCATCTCTCTCGACCAGATATGGTACCGCGTCGAGCCGCATTCCGTCGACGCCCATTCGAAGCCAGAATCGCATCACGTCGATTACGGCTTCGAGAACCTCCGGATTGTCGAAGTTCAGATCAGGCTGATGACTGAAGAAGCGGTGCCAGTAGAACTGCTCCGCAACGGAATCCCAGGCCCAGTTGGACTTCTCCGTATCGGTGAAGATGATCCGTGCATCCTTGTAGAGCGTGGCGGTGTCACTCCAAACATAGAAGTCGCGCTCGGGCGAACCCTTGGGTGCGCGCCGTGCAGCCTGGAACCACGGATGTTGATCCGATGTGTGATTGATTACGAGTTCCGTTATCACCCGTAGCCCGCGACGGTGCGCTTCGCTGAGGAAGTGCTTGAAGTCATCCAGCGTGCCGAACGTCGGATTGATTGCCTCGTATGAGGAGATGTCATATCCGTCGTCACGCAGCGGTGATGGATAGAAAGGCAGGAGCCAGATGCAGGTAACACCGAGCGACTGGATGTAATCCAGTTTCTGCATCAATCCTGCGAAATCGCCGTATCCGTCGCCGTTCGCATCGTAGAACGTCTTGACGTGGAGATGATAGATGATAGCGTCGCGATACCAGAGCGGATCGGATTGGTCTCCGAACTGACTAGCGGACATCTCATCATGAAGATCCTGAGCGGCTTCGGCTTTCCCGATTGTGAGATTGGTGTCCATCATCGCCTCGTGCTTCCGGGAGTCGCAGCTTCGGGCGCAAGCACTTTCAGGACATGCCCCGCCTGTCTGGTGGGATCGAGCCGAACGTAGTTGCGAGTGCCGCGCCACGTGTAGCGAGCACGGGTGAGCAGATCTTCCACGTCGAACGATACATTTGGTGCGAGCCCAAGCTGCGCGAGCGGTATGTCAACGGTTCCCTCCTGCGCGTGCAACGGATCAACATTCACCACCACGAGCAGGTCCGAACTTCCCGGTGGCGCCTTCTTGTGAAAGAACAGGATGTTGGGATTATTACATGGGTGGAAGGTGAGATTACCATCCAGTTGAAGTGCGCGCTCCGAGCGACGGATCCCGTTGAGCAGCGCTATCTGGTCGTTGAGATTTCCGGGGGCGTCATAATTTCGTAAGCGGATCTGATATTTCTCGGAATCGTGATACTCCTCGCTCCCCTCCTGCACGGGGACGTTCTCGCACAATTCGAAGCCGCTGTAGATCCCGTACAGCGGGCTCAGTGTTGCAGCGAGCAACAGCCGCACGAGAAAGGCAGGTGGCCCGCCGGTTTGCAGATACTCGTGCAGTATGTCCGGCGTGTTTGCGAACAGATTGCCGCGATAATATTCCAGAACTTGCGGGTCGCTGAACTCGGTCACCCATTGCCGTAACTCGGCGACGGTGTTCTTCCACGTGAAGTACGTGTACGATTGCGTAAATCCGAGCTTCGCCAGGTACACCAGCCGCTTCGGACGCGTAAATGCTTCGGCGAGAAAGATCACATCCGGATACGCGGACTTGATGTCCGAGATGATCCATTCCCAGAATGCGAACGGCTTGGTGTGCGGGTTGTCCACACGGAACGTGCGCACGCCTCGCGCAATCCAGAACAGCAGAATGTCACGACATGCGTTCCAGAGGGCCTCACGATCTTCGCACCAGAAATCGAGCGGGAAAATGTCCTGATACTTCTTGGGCGGGTTCTCTGCGTACTGGATGCTTCCGTCCGGACGCATCACGAACCAGCCTGGATGCTCGCGTACCCACGGGTGGTCTGGCGAACATTGCAACGCATAGTCGAGCGCGACCTCGAGACCGATTGATCTTGCTCTGTTCACGAACCTGTCGAAGTCGTCGAGCGTGCCGAGGTTGGGATCCACGGCTGTGTGTCCGCCGGCTTCGTTCCCAATGGCCCACGGGCTGCCTACATCGCTCGACGTCACCTCGAGAGAGTTGTTGCGACCCTTTCGAAACGTGTAACCGATTGGATGTATTGGCGGCAGATACACGACGTCGAAGCCGAGTTCTGCGATTCGCGGAAGGCGTTCTTCCGCGTCGGCGAAGGTTCCATGTTTTCCGGCCACACGGGATTCCGAACGGGGGAACAGTTCGTACCAGGCCGCGAACCCACCGAGACGCCGATCGACCACGATACTCCGATCGCACTGTTGCGTGGTCAGGTCGGGCGTCGGCGCGTAGATCTCCATGAGTTCTCGAAGTTCATCCGAAAGCGCGGCTTTCGAACGAGCGTCCGACGGTATATCGGAGTTCCGGAGCCAGTTGGCGGTTTCGTCCAGGCGTCGCCGAGCCTCGCCGAACTTGACCCGGTCGGCGGCCTGGTCTACAAGGATGGCACCCTCCCGCAGTTCCACCGAAACATCCTGGTGCGCCGCGACTTTCTTTTCGAAGCCGGCGCGCCATGTACCGAATAGGTCGGTCCACGAATCGACGCCGAAGTGCCAACAGCCGATCTCGGTGAGAGTCATCGATCCAGCCCAGCGGTCGTTGGGGGGATCGTAGCTCATAGGGGAATAGCGCCAGTCTGACTCCCCCGGGCCGCGGTAGCGCAGGCGCGCCCGCAGCAGATCGTGCCCTTCCTTGAAGATGTCCGCTTCTATCAGGCAGACGTCATCGACGAGCCTTTTTACCGGAAACCGGCCGCCATCCACCTCCGGAGACACATTCTGGATGATGATGTGCTGGAAAGTACCCGTCGGGTGCTTGCTTTCGGGTGTACTCGATTGATGAATGTTTATTTCGTGACCTTGGGTGGTGCGGGAAGTGCTTGCAGTAGCCATGCTTAAACGTTGTTCAAGAGCCGGGCCAACGGCGGTTGTCGACCCGTTTGCAAAATGAATCGATTATCTCAGCATTGATTTCCTTTCAGGAGACATCATGATGGCCAGGAAAGCCACCACGACCACGGCGACAGCCAATGCTGACGCGTCGGCGAACATCACGAAGAAGATCGAAGAACTCGGAGATTGGCGCGGCGATACGCTTGCGCATGTTCGCGAGCTCATACACGACGCCGATCCCGATGTTCAGGAAGAATGGAAGTGGATGGGCACGCCGGTATGGGCGCGCGACGGAATCATCTGTACGGGCGAGTCATACAAACAGGTGGTGACGCTCACATTCGCCCGAGGCGCGTCGTTGCCTGATCCAACAAAGTTGTTCAACTCAAGTCTGGATGGCAACATGCGCCGAGCCATCGATATTCGCGAAGGCGAGAAACTCAACGCGGCTTCGTTCAAGAAACTGATCCGGTCGGCGGTGGCCGTCAACTCCGCGGCTCGAGCGGAGCGCGCATCTTCCAGCAAATAGTCCGCCTTCCGATTCGCCATTTTTCGCTGGTATCGAAGAAAAGCTGGAACGAGTGTTCCCGGCATGTAACGTGCCCATTTAGACGCAGATAGTCTCACGCCCCTGAACCAGAGGTATGAATGAACATGTGCATTGATACTGCTTACGGAAGGCAACATTCATGCATGCACCCTACAACGAGCTCAGTCTGATGCAAATACATGAAATCATGAGCACGAACGTGGTTACCATCGGTCCGCGGGAGGCTGCCAGTGCGGCGTGGTCGCGAATGCGGCGGCGTGGCATACGTCATCTTGTCGTAATGGATGAGGACCGTGTTGTTGGTGTTCTCTCCGAGCGAGACCTCGGCGGTCGGTCGGGTGCCGCGACGCGCAAGAATCGAGTGGTGCGCGATCTCATGACTCCACGCGTGGAGACCGCCGACCCTGAAGCGACGGTCGATGATGCAGCTGAGCTCATGCGCAGGCGATTGATCGGCTCGCTTCCAGTAGTGGACGGTGATGATCTTGTAGGCATCATCACCGCGACTGATGTGTTCGAAGCACTTGAAAACGGTGCGGGCGCGCCCCTCAGCCGCGCTGAGCAACAACTGTTGCGCGCGCCGACAACCAGCAAGCGGCTCGGTGGACAGCCCATCGCGCGCAAGCGTTCTGGAACGTCAGCAGAGGGGCGTCGGGAACGTCCGGAACGACCGCGGGCAATTAGCCGTGCGAAGCGTGAACCGCTTGCGGATGTGATTGCACGAGTAGACAAGCGGACTGCTGGACGGACAGTAGCGCCGCAGGTTCCGGCGACGATTCGTGTGGTTGATGTCGAGATGAGCGACGACGAGCGCACGTACATTCGTGAGCGCCTGGGAATGAAGCTCGGAAAGTTCGCTACCGCAATAGAGCGCGTGTCTGTCCGCATAAAGGATATCAACGGAGAACGCGGCGGCGTAGACAAGAGTTGCACCATCAAGGTGGTGTTGAGCGGCCTGCCGAGCCTCGTATTCGAGAATCAGTCGGCGGTGCTCCGTGATGCTGTCAACGCGGCGATTGCAGGTATCGAGCGAAGTGTGCGACGCAGCGTTCAACGCAGGCGAACAAGTCCACTCAAGGGCGTTGGCGCGGCAAAGCCGGGTCGTTGAGGGACGTAGTTCGGTCGGTTGTCCAGGTCAGTCGGTTGAGCGGTTCAATCAGATTGCACCTGCGAAGGTATCGCACGAACCTGGACTGCCGGACGAGTATCCGCGCTTGAACCACGACGCACGTTGTACGGCAGTGCCGTGTGTAAACGATTCGGGATGGATGCTGCCTGTTTCCTGTTGCTGAATCCGGTCATCACCGACTGCTGATGCAGCAGTAAGTGCTTCGGTGATGTCGCCTTCGTTGAGCAGTTTGCGTTGTTCCGTGCTGTTGGCCCACACGCCAGCGAAGCAGTCGGCCTGTAGTTCGAGGCGTACGGAGAGATTGTTTGCGTCACCGGGTCGCGAGTCCTGCAGCTGTCGGACTCGCGCATCGGTGCCGAGCAGGTGCTGAACGTGATGGCCCAGCTCGTGAGCGAGTACGTAGGCCTGCGCGAAATCGCCTGGCGCTCCAAAGCGCTTGGTCAGCTCATCGTAAAAACCGAGATCGATGTAGACCTTCTGATCCGCGGAACAGTAGAACGGGCCCATGGCCGCCTGTGCGACGCCGCATCCCGATTGCACTGCGTTGCGAAAGAGGACCAGCTTCGCGTCGCGATACTGCTCGCCACTATTGGCGAAGATCCTGGTCCATGTGGATTGGACGTCATCGAGCACAAACGAGACGAATTGAACTTGCTGATGCTCTTCGGGCGTTTCCGTCGCCGGTGGCGCATCGGCCTGGACGCCTGAGGTGGCACCCGCGCCCTCGCCGCCTGGAGCCACATCATTAAAGAAGTTGTGGCCAAAGACCAGGCTCAAGATGAGCAGAACTGCACCACCACCCAACCCCATTCCGGCGCGGCCAAACCCGCCGCTGGAGCCGCGCTGGTCTTCGATGTTCGAGCTGATTTTTCCAGGTGTCCATCGCATGGAGTCGTCCCTCAGTGGCGGTTATGGACCGACGATAATGGCAGGAAGCAGGCCGCGCAGTCCCTGAGAGAAGCCGGGTAGACTGAGATCTACCCGAAATCGTCCGTGACGACGGCTGGCTTCCAGCGTCGAAGACGGTTGGACGGCATACACACGTCAGGGGTTCACGGCACCCGCAGCACCCGATCTGCGCGGATCCGCGCCTGCAGTGACCGTCTTCTCGCCGATTGTGATTGCGGCAGCGTAGCCCATCCGGAGCTCGCCGGGCAGCGAGATGAACCGAAGGTGGTGGCCGAACTTCTCCATATCCTGCTCGGCTTTGGGCGAGAAACCATCCTCCAGCTCAACCATGTAGTCAGTGCGATTTCCGACTCGGTCGCGGGAAAGCAGGAATCGAGGAAGCTCGATCGCGTGTTGCACATCGAGTTTTTGATCAAGGACCCCTGAGACGATGCTGTACACCGCGGAAGTGATCCATGAGTTGCCGGCAGCGCCAACCGCGAGCACGGGACGTAGCTTGGCGCCCGCTCCCTTGAAAACAAGAGTCGGTGCAAGCGTGCTTCCGTTGCGTTCGTACGGAGCGCGACTGCCATAGCCGGATGCGCTGCTGCTGTACGAAGTGAGCTTGTCGTTGTAGAGAAAGCCGAGTCCTGGTGATACGTAAAAGCTTCCGCCCCAAGTGCCGAGCGTCTGAGTTACGGCGACAACATTACCGTCTGCGTCGGCCACTGTGAACGCGGTTGTGCCAGTGCGGTGACACTCAGCTTCGCCCTCTTCTGCTTCCACGTCGCCACATGTCTGTGGCTGTGCACCGCCGCTCGTGTTCGCTCGTGCAAGTTTGACCGCAGTATCGCTCGGTTCAGCGCCGCCGCCCTGTGGTTTCGCGCATTTCGGCGTGTCGCCGGTCAATTCTGTGCTGGTGAGTGAGTGGTGCGCACTGAAGCATTTCCACCGTGCGCGAGCGCTGTCCTTGCTTGTGAATGCGCTGGTGTTCACAGGCCAGAGCCCCGGATCTGCAATGCGACCGCGCGACGCCGGAACCAGCTTCCACGCTTCAATCATCGCGTGTACCGCGCCGGCATCCTCGGTATACGATGGAAGATGCGGCACCTGTTCGAGCATGTTGAGCTGAGCAACGAGTGTTGCGCCGCCTGATACTGGCGGCGTGCTCGAGTAAACGGTGAAGCCACGATACGTTCCCGAGACCGGCTCGCGCTCCGCGGCGTAATAGCGCTCAAGATCGCTCATTCGCATCGCGTTCCCGTGCCCGCGCAGGTCCGCCACCATCCGCCGGCCAACTGCACCACGATACA
>JBDTAB010000197.1:0-11259 GCA_039924865.1 Gemmatimonadaceae bacterium
ATGATCTGAATCCATCCGATGCTCGCGATGTGATTGCGCACATTCCCCAAGGGACAGCAGACGACGCGCGGGCCGCATCGGCCGCTGCGGCTGGCGCATTTCCTGGATGGCGGGCGCTGACAGGACCAGCGCGTGCGGAACATCTCTATCGCTGGGCTGGTGTGATCGGCGAGCGTGCAGAAGAACTCGCGCAGGTAATGGCGCGTGAAGTAGGAAAGCCAATTGGCCAATTTCAAAGTATTACGCGTTACGTGATGTGACACGACGCCACGTGTCGTACACGATTCCCGGTGTGCCAAAGTCGTTCCCGGTCAACGGCGAACCTACTGGGAGGCCGTGGATTTTATTCACGGCGCGCGGTGGTGTGAATATCGACTACCGGCTTGCCCAATTTCTTGATCTGCGGCCGGGCACAGAGTCGCGGCTCAGTCGAAGCAGACAACCTGCCCTCCTTCCGTCGTGGCGCGCCGTCAGCAAATCGACCATTTGCATACGAATTGAAGTCCGTCGCGAAGTTGCCGAGCGCGGGTGAGACCGCCGACTTAGGAAATCTTGAGATTGATGACGTCCATTGCGTGATCCGCAACGCCATGCACTACCATGTCAATTCCGTCCACGACTTCGTCGAGCACGCACGGACGCTTGGTATGACGGTATATAGTGAGATACTGCTCGTACGGCATGCACGGGCGTTCTATATATGGCTCGACATTGCGCACCGCATCGGCGCCGCCGCGGGTTGCGTCCAACCGGTGTTCGCATCGGCGATGAGTACATTGCCGATGGGACAGTTCTATCGCGGCAGCCCTTGATGCGCGGGATATTGGTATCGGGATCACCGCTCGGTTTCAGCTGGAACTTGCGGCGGCCTTCCTTGCGGTACGTAACGATCTTCTTCGCCATCTGCGTCGGTGATGCCTGCGAGATCGCCCGGTACAGCGCGAAGTCCACACACACGGGTCCACTCATCAGCGTCACGACAGCCATTCCGCTCATCTGGCCGAGCAGACCCCAGCACGCCATGTCGATTGCAGACTTGACGTACGGATGATCGCGCATCGCATGCGCCGGCTAGCGCTGATGCACACCCATGACCACTGGCAAGAATAATCAATACCAATCAAGTCAACCGAATGATCATCCTTTACGAACGAGACGTTTCTATCCGTGCTTGACACCGGGGATCCGGCTATTGACAACTCCGACGCATGATCATAGATATTCCTTTGATTGATAATCGGGATACAATATGCGATATCCGGGATTCCGCTAGCGTCAGTTGCGGGGGCGACATCTCTCGCTCTCTGTAACCCGCAGACGTTGGGACTCCTTCGTGACGCAGCTGCCAGGCCTGTTTGGAATGTGGCACCGAGGGAGTTCGATCTTCGCCACTGACCCTCAACTTGTTGGGTGGTTTGATTCTCCTCTGGTGGGGGCCGCGTCGTTTGGAGACCCACTAGGCACCGCTTTTGTCATCGAACAGGAGATGTAGCTCATGACTATGCATCGTCCAACGTGGATCACTCCCTTTGTGCTCGCATTCCTACTGCCGACTACGGCGTCGGCGCAGAGCATTCTTGTGAGCTATCAGAACGCCGAGAAGCTGGTGGGCGGCAACCTGCAGAGGCTAGTCCCGATCGCCGACGTACGGGCGAATTGGATTGGGCAAGGGGGTCGTTTTTGGTATTCGCGGGCCGGAGCCACCGACTGGGAGTTTCTCCTCGTCGATCCCGAGGATAGTACGAGCGGCCCCGCGTTCGATCAGCCACGGCTGACGACATCGCTGTCCCGGGCGACGGGGCGGACGTATGAGGCGCTACCTTTCGACGATTTCAAGTTCTCAGAGGGCGGCCACGCCATCAGGTTCGAGATCGACGGCACTGAGTGGACCTGTTCACTCTCGAACTACGACTGCGGGAAGATGCCTCCCAAGCCGGCTGTAGGCCCCGACGAGTCCCTCTCGCCGAACGGCCAGTGGGCCGCGTTCGTGCGCGATCACAACCTCTATCTACGCGATGTCGTAACCGGCACCGTGTCTCAGCTGACATACGACGGTGTGCCTGGGCGAGACTATGCGACGCCGCTGCCAGACCTGCGCACGCTGGTCGCTCAACAGGTCTCGAAGGGAGAGGATGTCCACGAGATGGCGGCCGTGTTCTGGTCACCCGACTCGACCAAGCTGGTCACCTTTCGCCTCGATTCGAGAGGGGCGGGACGGTTTTCCGCCTTGCAGTATGTTCCGCCGGACCAACTCCGGCCGCGGGCATACGACTATGTCTATCCACTCCCTGGTGAGTTGCTCCCAACGGCTATGCCCGTCGTGTTTGATTTGGCGTCGCGGCAGCACATCGACGTGAAAACACCGCCCCTTGAAATCACTTACTATGGCGCCCCCGAGTTCCACTGGCTTGACGACGGCCGGCGCTTCTACTACCTGTATCGCGAGCGCGGGCAGAAGGCTCTCGACCTTCGCGAGGTGGACGCCACCACCGGCGAGCAGAGGACGATGCTGCGTGAGGAGGCCAAGCCGTATCCCTATGTCGATCCTGGCGAGACGATGCTCCAGTTCGTCAATGGCGGCCGGGAATTCCTCTGGACGTCGGAACGTAACGGGTGGAACCAGTTGTATCTCTACAACGCCCAGACTGGGCAGATGGAGGAGCAACTCACGCATGGGGAGTGGGTCGTCCGCCAGATCGTGTCGGTGGACGAAAAGACACGCCAGGTGTACTTCCTGGCAGGCGGCGTCCAGAAGGGCATGGACCCCTACTTTACTCAGCTCTTCCGCGTGGGCCTTGACGGCCACGGGATGAAGCTGCTCACGCCCGAAGACGCCAACCATGAGGTGAGCGTATCACCGGACGGAAAGTACTTCATCGACAACTATTCCCGGCCGGACCTCCCAGGACGGTCCGATCTGCGGCGGACGAGCGACGGCTCGGTGGTGCGCGTGCTCGAGCGGACCGACGACTCCAGGATTATGAAAATGGGCTGGAAACCCCCGATCCCGTTCCGTGGCAAGGCCACCGACGGTCAGACGGACCTCTACGGAATCATCATCCGGCCGACGACGTTCGATGCGTCGAAGAAATACCCGATTCTCGAATACATCTACACGGGTCCGCAGGGCTTCTTCGCGCCGAAGACGTTCGCGGCAGCACTCCGCCTGCAGTCGATGGCCGAGTTGGGCTTCGCCGTGGTGATGGTGGACGGGCGGGGTACTACGGGGCGCTCGCGAGCCTTTCACGACTACTCCTATCACAATCTGGGCGGCGCGTTCATTGATCATGTGACGATGATCAAGGAGATGGCCAGGCAATACCCATGGTTGGACAGCACTCGTGTCGGGATTTATGGATCGTCAGCCGGTGGCTACGGGTCGGCTCATGCGTTTCTCCAGTTCCCCGATTTCTACAAGGTGGGCGTCTCGACCGCGGGTGATCACGATCCGCGACTCGACAAGGCCAGCTGGAACGAACTGTACCAGGGTTACCCGATCGGCGACGACTACGTGAACGACGCCAACCAGACGCTGGCGAGCCGCGTCAAGGGTCATCTGTTGTTGATCCATGGCGATATCGACCAGAACGTGCATCCGACCGCGACGATGCACTTGGTCGATGCCCTCATGACGGCCAACAAGAGCTTCGACATGCTATTCGTTCCCAACATGAACCACGGAGACACCGGTCCGCATGCGCTGTATGTCATGCGCCGTCGTTGGGATTACTTCGTGCGGTACCTGCTCGGCACGACACCCCCGGAGGACTTTGAGATCCACTGTGGAATGACCCGCACTAGCACGAATCCTCCGTGGCCGTATGCGTGCAAGAAGTGACCGATGAGCCCAAGGTGTCGCGGTAGAGCCTAAGCAGGTTGAGCTCGAGGATGCGTTCTACGTCGCTTTCGGGGTGCTCACGCTTGACCAGTCCGACCCAGGCCTCCCCCACCCGGCGACGTCCGTTCAACTCGCCGATGAAGTTGTTGAGCACAGCTATTGACAACTGCGTCAGATGGTCGTAAATATTGCTTCGATTAGTAATTCGGATACAATATTCCATATCCGGGATTCCAGTAGTACCTGATGCAGGGGCGACATCTCTCGCTCTCGCCGACACGTAGATCCACCCGATGGAGGAAGCGTATGCCGTTCGAGACCTATGTTCGCCTGCTCGTCATCTGTACCGTGACTGGCTCGACAGCGCTGGGCGCGCAAGCGGAGCAGCATCGCACCCTGACCGGGGATGTGACCGACGAGCGAGGGACGCCGGTTGCCGGTGCGCAGGTCACAATTGCTGGCACCCTGCTTGGGACTCAGACCGACGTAATCGGGCGCTTCCGTATCACGGGGGTGGCTGATTCCACAGTGACTGTCCGTGCAATGCGCATTGGTTTCCGGCCGACGAGCGTCACGGCTGAACGTGGCGTTGCCAGTGTCACTATCAAGCTCCAATCTGTACCCCTCAATCTCGACCAGGTAGTGGTTACAGGGACTGCTGGCGGTACGCAGCGGCGCGCCGTTGGCAATGCCATCGCTTCAATCGAGGCGTCTAAAGTTGTCGAGACCGGGGTAGTCAGTGACGTCGCTCAACTGCTCAACGGACGCGCGCCTGGCGTCGTGGTTCACTCCGGGTCCGGCGCTGCCGGATCGGGATCCAGTATTAAGATTCGTGGCCGAGGAAGCATCGCGCTCTCGAGCGATCCCATCGTGTACGTCGACGGGATACGAATCGAAAGTACGGTCGGCGTCGGCACGTCGAACGACGCCAATCGCGGAGCGCGCGGCGATATTGTTGGGCGCATGAGCGACATCAACCCCGATGACATCGAAAATGTCGAGGTCATCAAGGGCCCGGCTGCCGCTACTCTCTACGGAACTGAGGCTTCGAACGGTGTCATCCTCATAACGACCAAGCGCGGTCGCTCGGGCGCTACCGCGCTGGACGTCACGACTCGGCAGGGCGTGGCTTGGGAAAGAGACATTGAGAATCGCTGGCCCACTAGCTATGCGAAGGACCCCAAAACTGGCCTGATCGTGACGCAGAATCTCGCCCAGACCGAGGCGGCACGAGGCACGCCCCTGTTCAATACGGGTCGGGTCCAGGGCTACGCGCTAGGGCTAAGCGGTGCGTCGGGCGCTGCCTATCGCTACTACCTCTCGGCTGATCACGACCGCGACGAAGGCGCCAAGGTCGGCAACTTTGCGAACCGGAACAGCGCGCGCGCCAGTCTCACTCTCACTCCACAACCGTCGCTCCAGATCACAGGCAACGTTCTGCTGTCCAACGGAGGCACCGTTGCTCCAGGCGGCAATGAACTTCCCGCGTATCCGACGTCTCGCCCGCTGGAACAGGACAGTATCGGACGTGGCACTCGAGAACGCATTCCGCCAGAGATCACGCGCGCGACGTGGGACGCATACACGGACTATGACCGCTACACCGGCGGTCTCACGTTGAATCACTCGCCCACCGATTGGTTCACACAGCGGATTACTATGGGCCGCGACGTTACGCATGATAACTCGGAGAACATTTTCTATCGACTCGCCCCCGACTTGGCGCGTTTCTATTCGGCGACGGCAGCCGGCGGCTCCAAGTTCGTTCGCGCACGGGATGTCACCTTCAATACGTTCGACTACGGCGCCACGTTCAAGCATGGGTTGCGCGATGGACTGGCGAGCGAGACCTCCGTTGGTGGGCAATTCTACAGCAAGCAGTACGTGATCGCGACGCGTTACGGGCAAACTTTCCCGGTACCGTCAGTGACCGCGATTGATGCCACCACGAACCAGAGCACCACGGACGACGTCATCGAGAATCGAACGGCTGGTGCGTATGTGCAGGAGCAGCTTGGTTTGCGCGATCGCGCATTCCTCACTGCCGCGGTGCGCATGGACAAGAACAGCGCATTCGGTCGCAGTTTTCATGCTGTGGTGTATCCAAAATTCAGCGCGACATGGGTGATCTCCGAGGAGCCATTCTGGCACCTCGGAGCAGTGAATGCGCTCAAGCTTCGCGCCGCATGGGGGGCTTCTGGCCGCCAGCCGGATGCGTACGCAGCCCTGCGAGCCTACTCGCCAATTCTGAGTCCGAACGGCACTCCTGCGGTGACGCCACAGTTCATCGGCAACCAGAATCTCAAACCCGAGCGCGGCGAAGAGATGGAATTGGGATTCGATGCGAGCATGTTAGCTAATCGCATGAACTTCGAGTTCACATACTATGACAAGCGCACGCGCGATGCGCTCATCCAGCGGGACGTTGCGCCGTCGAGTGGTTATTCGTCCGGTTCGGGAATCCTGGGTGGCCTGCAATGGGTCAACGGCGGGTCTCTGCAGAACAGAGGCATCGAAGCGATGGTGAACGGGAAGTTGATCGAGCGCCCCGGCTTGGAGTGGAACTCCACGTTCAGCATGTCGACCAACTCCAACAAGGTAATCTCGCTTCCGCCGGGTGTTGATTTCATTGCTGTCGATTATCTTCAGAACCGGTTCCAACCTGGCTATCCGGCCGCTGCATACTTTCGTAAGCACATCGTGTCGGCCCAGCTCGATCCGAACGGGCGAGCGATCAATGTCATGTGCGATGACGGTAAGGGTGGAAGCGTGACGTGCGACAAGGCATCGCCGGTATTTCGCGGACGGGCGGACCCAAATGTCGAAGGTGCATTCACTAACAGCGTGCGGGTGTTCGGTCGTTTGTCCCTGCAGGCCGTCGTCGATTTCAAGCAGGGTAATCGGCTCTGGAACGTGAACCGGTGGGCGCGATGCGTGTTCGATCTCGCGTGCGAGGAGAACGTGAGCCCGCAGAAGTTCGATCCGAGGCTAATCGCGGAATATCAGCTGGGCGGCGGTGTGGACTACATCTGGAACACCATCGAGGACGCAAGCTATGTCAAGCTGCGTGAAGTCTCCGCAACGTATACGCTCCCTGACAGATTCGCGCGGCGACTGGGTGCACATGGTGCACAGATCTCAATCGCCGGCCGGAATCTTCACACTTGGACGAAGTACACTGGGCTCGACCCAGAAGGCGCGGTGCTGTCGCACCACAACCTTCAGGAAGAAGACAACACCGTACCACCGCTCACGCAGCTCATTACCACGTTCAAGCTCACCTTCTGAGTTGGTCGCGCACGATCAACTTGTCACAACGTACAGAGGAACGGTATGCACTCTTCCGAAGATCACATCAAGCGTCGTCGTGGCGCAAACACGACGCCACATGTGGCGCGCGAGTATCTCGGCAATGTAGCGCTGATGATTCTGCTCGTGGAAGCCACGGCCTGTGGTAGCCTTGTCGGTGTCGAGTCGTCACCATCGCGTGTAGATGCGACGGCCGTCGAGACGCCGGCGAACGCTGCGCTGCTGGTAAGTGGTGCCGCCGCGAACTTCACCTGCGCGTTTGCCGACTACATCACCGGCGCAGGACTTGTGAGTGGTGAGCTGCAGTGGGCTAGTACGAGCCCTTGGGGACGCGAGTACGATCAGCGCGTCTTTAACCCCGCCTCGGGGTTTTACGCCACACAGACGTGCGATACCGGCCTTGGCATCTACAAGCCGTTGTCGACCGCGCGCTGGCAGGCTGATCACACGCTCGAATTGCTTAAGGGCTGGACTGATCAGCAGGTGCAGAACCGCCAGGCGCTCATCGCGACGGCGGCGGCGTATTCTGGTTACGCCCACGTATTACTCGGGGAGGGGATGTGTTCTGCGGCATTCGATCTCGGTCCCGAGTTGAAGCCGGACGCTATTTTTGTGCGAGCAGAAGACCGCTTCACACAGGCGCTAACGGCTGCGCAGGCCGCGAGTTTACCGAACATGACCAACTTGGCCCTGGTGGGCCGTGCTCGAGCGCGTCTAGATCTCGGGAAGAAAGCCGAGGCCGCGGCCGACGCTCAGCTCGTCACGGACGGCTTCGTCTTCAACGCGACATATAGCGCGGCGCGCTTCCGAACCAACAATTTCATCTTTGCGAACGTCAACCGTGATGAAGGCGTGGTCGTGGGCGCATCATTCCGCGCCATGGCGTACAGCGGTACGTCGGACCCACGCGTCGGCGTGCGGAACGTCGGTCGTTTGGCGGCGGATCACGTGACGCCTCTCTGGGTGCAGACTAAGTACGCTAGCCTCGATGCCGCCGTGCCGATTGCGACATACCGGGAGGCGCTGCTGATTTCGGCCGAAGCGCAGCTTGGACAGCCAGCCGTCGATGCCATCAACAAGTTGCACGCGCGTGCCGGGTTGGCGCCGTTCTCCAGCACCGATAATGCGCAGATCATGCAGCAGATCATCTACGAGCGTCGCGCGGAGTTCTTTCTCGAATCACAGGCGCTCGGAGACATTCGTCGTCTCAGTCTTCCGCTAACGCCGGCGGCGGGGGTTCCGTATCCATCCGGTGGCACATATGGAAGTCAGTCATGCTTCCCGCTTCCCGACAACGAGCGGCTGAATAATCCGAACATAAGCTAGCTTTCCGATTACACGCGACAGCATAGATGGAGTGGAGGGCATGCCATCTATGCTGTTCAGTGCGACTACCTAAGTCACGCGTAATCCCGACCGGGCCACTTCATGTCACAAGCCACGAGACCACATCGATTGACTCGCCTGGGAGCATTTCTCCCTCTCACTACGCGTGATACCGTAATTATCGGAATACTCGTGTGCCTGTGCGCCACACCTGGTGACGCGCAGGACATGCGGGCCACGTACGAGCGCGCGGCGCGGTTCCTGCCCAACGCTTTGGACAGCTTGGTGCTGCATTCCGACGTCCAACCACACTGGTTGCACGATAGCAGTCGGTTTTGGTACCGCACGCGTAGCGAGGCGGGGAAGCGCTTCATGCTCGTTGATCCAGCGCGTGGGACTCGGGATCCAGCGTTCGACCACGATCGACTTGCGGCGGCTCTTCAAGCTGCAACTCATACGCCGATCACAGGCGCCGCGTTGCCGTTCGACAGCATTGCATTCGTGAGCGATGACGCCGTGTTGCGCGTGCGGTTGAAGGATCAGCAATGGAGTTGCGACATTGCCGCGTATAGGTGCGCGGCCGATGCGGGCGACTCGACGTCCGCCGATTCGGCGACCGCGGCGCAAGTCCGTTCTCCTGATGGGCGCTGGCTGGCGTTCTTGCGTCACCACGATCTCTACATTCGCTCGACGCACACCGGTGAAGAAATCCGACTCACCAGCGACGGCGCGCAAGACTACGACTACGTGGGAGCGCTACCTTCACCAATCGCGATGATTCGCGCTGGGCGCCAGGACATCGCGCAACCCGTAGCAGCGGTGTGGTCACCCGATTCGCGGCGCATCCTTACATACCGCATGGACCGACGTTCGGCGCAGAGGCTGTCGCTCGTGCAGAATGTCCCGCCTAAGGGCGTGCGTCCAATCACGTTCACCTACGTGTACGCGCTACCTGGCGACGTCGGAGTGGCTCAGGCGGAACCCGTTATTGTGGACATTATGCGACGACGCATGACGCCTGTCGCCGTCGATCCCGTCCCCCAGCTCTACTATGGCGGACCATCGTTCCGTTGGGCAAAGTCGAGTGACCGTGTCTGGTTCAGTGACATGAGCCGCGGCGATAAGCGTATGCGATTGTACGAGATTGACGCGGCCACGGGTCGTGCGCAGGTGCTCTTGGCAGACAGTGCGGATACACAGGTGAACCCGTTCACCCGGATGCTCGCGGTTGTTGGCGACGGTCGAGAGTTTGTGTGGGCATCCGAACGCGATGGCTGGAACCATCTGTATCTATTGGATAAGGCAACCGGCAAGACCCGCCAGCTCACGCGAGGTAACTGGGTCGTCCGCGAGTTGCTGGGCGTCGACGAGGCAGCAAGGGTGGTGTATTTTACTGCCGGCGGGCGAGAGCCAGGTCGCGATCCGTATCTGCGACACGTATATCGCGTCAACCTGGACGGGAGCGGCATTACGCTGCTCACGCCAGAAGATGCCGACCATGCGGCAACACTGTCGCCGGACAAACGCTGGCTAGTCGACAGCTACTCACGGGTGGACCTGCCCCCTGTTGCTGTGCTGCGACTTGCCGCGGATGGGCACGTCGTGCGTGAACTTGAACATGCCGATATCTCGCGGTTGCAAAAACTCGGCTGGACTACACCGGAGCGGTTCGCCGCAAAGGCACGCGACGGGAAGACGGATATCTATGGCGTGATCTGGCGTCCGTCCAACTTCGATTCGACGCGGAAATATCCGGTGATCGAGCAGATTTATACGGGACCGCATGGTTTTCACACCCCGAAGTCATTTCAAGCCGGTGCGTCGCGAACCTGGCCGGGCGACCAGCATATCCGTCCGCTCGCGGAGCTGGGCTTCATCGTGGTAATGGTGGATGGGCTCGGCACCGGCGGCCGATCGAAAGCGTTCCGCGATTACTCGTACCGAAATTTGGGTGATGGCGGCATCGATGACCATATCTCCTGGATGCGCTCTGTAGCCACCCGCTACTCGTCGCTCGATCTCACGCGGGTGGGTATCTTTGGGCATTCCGCAGGAGGGTACGACTCGATGCATGCGATGCTCACGCATCCACAGTTCTACAAAGTTGCAGTTTCCACCTCGGGCAACCACGATCAGCGGCTCGATAAGGCCTCGTGGAACGAAGCGTGGATGGGCTTTCCCGTGGACAGCGTCTACGCCGCGCAATCCAATGTTACCATGGCACCCCTGCTCCAGGGGAAGGTGTTGCTCATGGGTGGAGATCTGGACGAGAACGTGCCACCAGCCGCCATGCTTCAGCTCGTGAATGCTCTTATCAAAGCGAACAAGAATTTCGACATGCTCACCGTGCCCAACCGTAATCATGGACTGGATGACGATCCGTACGTCATCCGCCGCCGGTGGGACTACTTCGTGGAGCACCTCATGGGCGCGACGCCACCAACGGAGTTTGACATTCGGGGACGTGTAACGCGCTGAGCACGTGATCCGCCGAGTCGTTTGATGCGCCAGCTACGGTTGACCGAGAGCCACTGAATCGACTGAGCCCGATCTGGTCGACAGTCGACGTCGGCGGCGGCGCGGTCCGCCCGGCCGGTCGTTGTTGGGCAAATAGCCGGCTCCGACCTCGTGTTGCTTGTTGTTGGTTCATCGCCGCGTCCTGCACTCTCTAAACCGATCGTATCATGAAGAGACCTACACCAGGTTCCTATGTCGCCCGCTCGACGCCGTTCCTCAGGCATTGGAAACTCTTGGAGAGTTGGAGGGCCGGCCTTGCCGCGGCGCGG
>JBDTAB010000198.1:0-5849 GCA_039924865.1 Gemmatimonadaceae bacterium
TGCGCTCTGGAGTGTTGATGCAAGCGGCTCATTTCCGTGTCTGCTGCTCACTACCAGCGCCGCGCCGATTGCAAAGACGCCGACTGCGGCAATCGGTCCGTACCGCAGCACGAACGAACGCGAGCGCGCGGGAATCGGGTTCGCACCACTTTCCTTCCGCGCCGCTGGAATGACATCGCCCGGTACGTCGTCCAGTGCCGAAAGAATGCGACTTGAAGCCGCAATGAGTCCGCGCGCTTCCGCTGCAGCGGCCGAACACACGTCGCAGGCACCGACATGCGCCTCGATGGCGCGACTTTCGTCGGTTGGCAGAGCTCCATCGAGCCATGCGTGTAGCGCTCCCTCATCAACATGCCCAGAACGCATGAGCTCGTCGTCAGCCATTAGTCCTCCTCAGTGCTTCGGTGCGTTGCATCGTTTCGTACGATTCGACGAGTCTTCGCCGCGCACGAGATAGGGTAGTACCAACAGAGCCGATGGAGAGTTCGAGTGCCGCTGCGATCTCTTCGTAATCCAGGCCTTCTTCGCGCAACAACAACGCCATCCTATCCCGTTCCGCCAGGCTATCAACCGCTTTCCGAGCGAGCGCGGCTTCCCGCGCTCGCTCCGCGTTCGGCACATCGCCGTCCGACGATCGATCTGCCAGTTCCGCTTCCACGATCTGCTCATCACGCAACAGAATCAGCTGTTTGCGCTGTCTTTCCGTACGTCGTGCATCGTCGCGCACGAGGTTGTTGGCGACTGTAAAGAGCCACGCTCGCTCGTTGGTCAGCGTCTCCTGCCGGAGCGCGCGCACGAATGTCTCCTGCGCCACTTCTTCCGCCCAATCGCGGTCACCCAGCCGGCGAGTCAGGTAGCGCACGAGCGTTGCGTGATAGCTGCGGAACATTCGCTCGACATCAGTCACCTTCGATCACCACCCGCTGCGTAGTGCCGTGGTGGCGCGTGCATCGAGGTCGGTCATTCCGTCAGGCCCAACTTCGAGCACGACGCCGCGGCCGGCCACAACTACCCGATCACCGAGTGTAAGCATTGACTTGAGTGAAGGGACAATGTCCAGGACCCTGAAATATGCCGCCGAGAACGCGCGCACGTGGATGACGACAGTGCCGCTGGCCTTTTCCATCGTGGAAGCGCCGGTGTCGGTCCAGGTTCCATTCAACAGTACGAACGTGTGATCTCCCACATGTCTGATAGCGCCATCGGTGTTGAGGTCGGTCACCCCGCCGGCCGCCTTGTCAGCGGACGCCAATGATACCGCTGCACGCTGCTCGGTAGCGCGTTTTGCCGCTTCGAAGGCCTGGACCGATACAGGTGCGCCCAGCGTCGATGCCGACTGCGGAGCCATCAACGTCCCGATTCCGCCGGGACCGCGCAATATGATGCGATTCGGCGCCGTGGCCTGCGGTTCCTGCACGAGGAAAGAGGTGAATTCGGTAGGAATTCCGAATTGCTCCCCCAGAGAGCGAATTTCACCGTCGAGTTCAGCGTTCCCTCCAAGCCGCCTGCGTTCTGCGCTCAAATATCCGATCCGCTGCGTAGCCCACAGTCGTCCGATGAACTGATTGCTCTTCTCGTCACGAGGAAATGTCACTTGCTGCGTCCAGTGAACCGGGCCGTTCAGGGAATTGCCGTCGAAGTGGAGCGTCGCCGAACCCGAACCCGAATAACGGGCGAGTATAACGACGTTCTGCTTCGCGAATACGTCTATTGGTGTACCCGGAAGAAGCTTGTTCAGTTGCACACCGTCAGCCGTTACCCGCACATCGGTAGCCACTGGGTTCGTGAGCCGCGCGGAGACAACAGACACCGCGCGCTCGACGTTCTCCGACGGCCGAACGAATTGTGCCGTCCCTCGGCCCTGTAGCGCGAGCTGCTCCAGAAGCGATGCGTTGACGTCTGCACCGAGCCCGAAAGTAAATACGCGAGTTGCTCCGCGGGTGCGAGCCGCTTGCGCGGCTATTACATCGGCATTCGTTTCCCCGATCGTTGGCATTCCATCTGTAAGGAAAAGCACGATCTGAAGATGATTCCCATCCTGGGCGTCATCGCGGCCGCGAAGTGCTTCCGCCAGCGCGCCGGAGATGTTGGTCGAGCCTTCCGCTGTCAGTCCGGCAAGGTACTGCTGTGCCGCTCGTATGTTCGTCGGTGTCGCCTGCACAAAGCCGTCGCGGAACGATCGTACGTCGGTCGAGAAGTCGATCAACCGGAAACGATCACGCGGGTTCAGCGATTCAAGCAACTGACGCCCAGCTGCTCGCGCCTGTTCCATCTTCTCGCCGGCCATCGAGCCGCTTACATCAAGTGCGAACGTGATGTCGCGCGGGGCGATATCACGCGATTCCTTCGGCGGTACCACGTTTATCAGCGCGAAGCCGTCTCCCTGTCGACGACTATTCGTGAGCAATGTGATGACTGGCTTTCCGTTGCTGTGTGGTATCGGCACCAGCAGAGTCAATTCCGAGCCGTCGCCCGATGCACTCACGACATTCATTCCGTCGCGCTCGGTAAAGCGAAGATCGTGGGTTGGAGAGTACGGCCTGCCGTACTGGCTGCCCACAGCATAGCGTAGAGCGAACGAATTGGACATCGCGCCATTGTCTATGAGAATCGCTCGAACGCGATCTCTAGTCTGGTGTTCCGAAGATGCACCGCCGCGTACGTAATCAATGCGGAGCGCGTCCCCTTCCCGTTCCGCGATCTGATCGAAGTGCACGACAACGCGTTTTGACTCGCCCGAAAGAATCGGGAATATCCGTGTGCGCAGCATGCCATATCCCATCCACTCGACGAGCGCCGGGTCACGCTGGCGGCGTACTATCTCCTCATAGATCGCGCGCGCATGCTGCGCGTCCATCGTCTCGCCGCCAACCAGCTGACCGTTGATGGAGAGCTTGAGATCGCTGAATGCGGCGTTGTGCGGCAACGGAAAGATGTAGTCCGCTTCGCCGATCCGGCCGCCGTGATTTTCGAATGTCTCGTCGACTTCGTAGTGCAGGACGCCATCGGCAAGCGTAACGGTGACATTTGAAATGCTACGCGATATCGCAGCGTCCCAGATGCGAGCGCGGTCGCACGGTACTTCGGGTGCGCAGGGGAGGGGGATACACTCCACGTTCGGGCCACATCTCGGAATCAGGGCGCCCTGTGCGTCTGCGGCGGCGGGCGCCAGCAGGAGGCTGACCAAGGCGAGCTTTATCGGGTCCAGAATCGATCGGGTGCGCATGGGACGATGTCTCCATTCATGGGAAGTGCTGTAGGGAGACGCTGGCGGCCGCGAATCTTGCACACTGGCTCCGCCCGGGGCCGGAACCATGTTCTCGGTCGGGCGCGGAAGGAAAACGGAGGCTATTCTACATTAGGCTGCCCTTGACACGATCGCCTCGGCAACTATCTCACCGACCTTCACATGGAGACATCCCACCCATGAGCTCGACCACATCGGAACCAAACGCCCAAGTAAAAGTCCTGCGCCATCAAGCTTCCATCGTGCAGCAGGTCGTCAAAATGAACACCGATGGATTGTCCCAGGCTGATTCACTCGTTCAACCGTCGCCCGCGGGCAACTGCATGAACTGGGTTGTGGGGCATCTGGTGGCGGTCTACAATCAGGTGTTACCGGTAGTTCATCAGGAACCCACATCACTCCATCAGTCGCTAACTCGCTACAATCGCGGATCGCGCCCAATTCAGAGCGCGAGTGAAGCACTTGGTATCGAGGAGCTTTTGGCAGAATGGAATGAAGCGTGCGCCAGGTACGACGCGGGACTCAAATCGATGACGGCGGAAGAGTTGCTCCAACCCGCACCGATGAGCCCAACCAATAATCCGGACGAGACGATTGGCACGCTGCTCAACACGATAAGCTGGCATCAGTCGTATCACTCAGGACAGACCGGACTTCTGCGCAGGCTGGCGGGTAAGGACGGGGCTATCGCGTAGGTCTCGGCGGCACTCGTCGCGAAGGGCCCCAGGGAAGCTCAGACAACTTCGGCTGGGGCCTGCCTGCATTCCTGAGGGCCATGGCCACGCTCGATCTGAAGAGTGGCGTGGCCGATTCCGAACCGACGCTGCAACTCCTGACAGGTGCCAATGAGCATCCCGTCGTCATCGCCGGTGACGGGTTTTACAAGGTGCGCCGTGAGCGCGACATCAGTAGTACTCATCCCCCAGACATGCAGATCGTGCACCGCGGTTACGTCGGGGATGGAACGCAGATAGTTCTCGACTTCCACGATATTGATGCTCTCCGGCACGGCGTCCAACGCAAGATGGAGTGACTCGGTGAGCAAGCTCCACGTGCCGATCGTTATCACGGCGACGACAAGAAGACTCACAACCGGGTCGACCCAGAGCCACCCGGTGATTCCAATAACGATTCCGGCTGCGACGACGCCGAGCGACACTGCGGCGTCTGCTGCCATGTGAAGAAAGGCTCCCCGGATGTTGAGGTCGCCCTTCCGGCCTCTTACGAACAGCAGCGCCGTGCCCAGGTTGATCGCGATGCCGAGTGCGGCAACCCACACTACTGTCCGGCTGTCGATCACCTCCGGATGTTGAAACCGGAGTATCGCCTCCCATGCAATCGCTCCTACGGTGATCAGCAGGAAGATCGCGTTGGCAAGTGCAGCGAGGATAGAGCTGCGACGCATTCCGTACGTGTGTCGCCGCGTCGGGAGTCGCAGCGCGAGCAACGCAGCGACCCACGCGAGCGCGAGTCCAAGTACGTCACCAAAATTGTGTCCTGCATCCGCCACCAGTGCCAGTGACCCGGATCTGAGTCCGTAAACAACTTCCAGCAGTACGAATCCAAGATTCAGTGCGATGCCGATCGCGAACGCGCTGTTGTAATTCGCCGGGCCGTGAGAGTGAGCGTGAGAGTGAGAGTGAGAGTGAGAGGAACCCGCATCATGTGCATGTGAGTGCGCATGTGACGTCTCAGGCGCCGATACGGTGCTCGCGTCTGTGGTCGCGTCTGTGGTCGCGTCCGTGCTCACTAACGGCCACTCCGGTACATCATGTCGACGAGCTCATCATACATGGCGTTCGCTTCTTCCTCACCGGATTTGATCGCCGACGTCGCGCAGTGTTTGAGATGGTTCCGCATCAGCTCTCGGCCGACGGCACGTAGCGCTTCGTGCGCAGAGGATATCTGCGTCATGATGTCTGCGCAATATCGCTCGTTCTCGACCATCTTGTGAATGCCTCGAATCTGCCCCTCAATCCTGCGCAGTCGCTTGAGATTGCGCTCCTTTGCATCCGCATCCACGCCCACGGCTTTGCGTTCCTCGTTTGTCTTCGTCACGGTTGCTCCCATTCAATTTCCTCCTTTGGCCGGAATGCTAACACTTATCGTACCCGTTGCGAGCCGCATCACGCGATACGCGCCGTTCTCAGCCGAAGACTGTTTCCCACGACGCTGACGGAGCTGAATGCCATTGCCGCGCTCGCGAGGATCGGGCTTAATAGAATGCCAAGAGACGGGTACAGAATCCCCGCAGCAATGGGGATTCCAACTACGTTGTATGCAAACGCCCAGAACAGATTCTGTTTCATCGTGCGCATCGTTCGCCTGGACAACTCGATAGCGCGGACGGCGGAATCGAGATCCGATCGCATGAGTACCACATCAGCCGCTTCGGCCGCGACGTCTGCCCCGGCGCCGATCGCCATGCCAACGTCCGCTTGAGCAAGCGCCGGAGCGTCGTTGACTCCATCGCCGACCATTGCCACTACTCTGCCTTCGGCCTGCAGGCGCTTGATCTCCGCGACCTTGCCATCGGGCATCACACCGGCGACCACGCGATCGATTCCAGTTTCCTTAGCGATCGCGGCCGCGGTACGCTCGT
>JBDTAB010000199.1:0-11064 GCA_039924865.1 Gemmatimonadaceae bacterium
GGAAAAAGGGTGGGGGATCGGGCTATCTCTTGCGCGCCGCATCATCACCGAAGGGCATGACGGCCGGTTGCTTCTGCAATCGGGTACGCGTGGCGCGACGTTTGACATAATCCTTGGACATGAATCAACAGCTTGACACCGAGCCTCTCGCGGGGCTGAACGAAGCACAACGCGAGGCCGTGCTCCATTTTGAAGGACCGATGCTGGTGCTCGCTGGCGCGGGCTCCGGCAAGACCCGAGTACTCACCACGCGAATCGCGCGACTGATCCAGCACCACGGTGTTGATCCGTCCCGAATCCTGGCCGTGACGTTCACCAACAAGGCAGCCGGAGAAATGCGCGAGCGAATTGCGCGTCAACTCGGTCACGAGCCAAAGGGAATGTGGTGCGGAACTTTCCATGCAATCGGCGCGCGTATGTTACGCTCTCATGCAGCCGCCGTCGGGCTTGCGCCAAATTTCACGATCTACGATGAGGACGACAGTATCGCCGTCATCAAGCGCGTCATGGAAGCGGCTGGCATTTCCACAAAAGCCTGGTCCGCGAAGATGATCGCGTCACTGATCTCGGACGCGAAGAATGCACTCGTTACCCCGGATGAATACGCGTCGCTTGCGCTCGATCCGGTAACGCGCAACGCGTCCGTTGTGTACAGGAATCTGGCGGCGGCACTTCGCAGCGCGAACGCCGTAACGTTCGACGACCTGCTCACGCTGCCAGTGGAACTGCTATCGAAAGACTCCGCACTCCGTGAACGGATGAGCAAACGGTTTCAGTTCATTCTGGTCGACGAGTATCAGGATACCAACCGGGCCCAGTATCAGCTCATCAAGCTTTTGGGGAGTGAACACTCGAACGTTTTGGTCGTCGGCGATGACGACCAGTCGATCTACGGATGGCGCGGCGCAGACATTCGCAATATCCTGGATTTCGAACGGGAGTTTCCGACGGCGCGAGTTGTGCGGCTCGAAGAAAACTACCGCTCGACGCCCAATATTCTTGAAGTTGCAAACGCAGCAATCAGCGCCAATATAGGTCGCAAGGGGAAGACGCTCCGTGCAACCCGGCCTGCGGGTGAGCGCGCAACCGTCGTGGCGACGCTCGATGATCGGGACGAAGCTGACTGGGTGGTTGAGGAAGTCATGTCGCGGATGTCGACAGGCAATCGAACTGCAGGCGATTTCGCGGTACTGTACAGAACCAATTCACAAAGCCGCACGCTCGAAGACGCTCTCCGAAAGCATGCTCTTCCGTATCGCCTCGTTGGCGCAGTAAGGTTCTACGATCGACGCGAAATTCGCGACCTGATGGGGTACCTCAAACTCATCGCCAATCCAGCGGATAACGAAGCCTTCCGGCGCGCCGTAGCAGTGCCCAAACGTGGCCTCGGCGACACGACCATCGAAACCGTCGCCGGCGCGGCGAGCGGCGCAGGAATCCCGATGCTGGAAGCGGCTTCACGTCCGGAACTTCTCTCGGCGATCCGACCGGCGGCGCGCGCTGGTCTCGCGGCATTCGCCGAGATGATTGGCCGTTTCCGGGATATGGCGCGGGACACGAGCGTGGATGAATTGCTCCGCGACCTTGTTGATGCGCTCAAGTTCGGCGACTATCTGCGAGCAGATAGCCCTGAGCAGGCGCGGGACCGGATCGAGAACGTCAGCGCGCTCATCAGCGGCGCAGCGGAAACCGTCGTGGACGACGGTGGTGAGATCGGACTGACGCCGTTGGACCACTTTCTGCAGCGGGCGATGCTCGTCGCCGGTACAGATCAGTTAGATCCATCGGCCCAAGCTGTGACGTTGATGACAATGCACAACGCGAAGGGCCTGGAATACCCGGTTGTGTTCGTTACGGGATTGGAGGACGGGCTGTTTCCAACTTCTCAGTCGTTCGACGACCCTGCGAAGCTGGAAGAGGAGCGGCGCCTGTTCTACGTTGGGATTACGCGCGCTGAAGAGAAGCTGTACCTGACGCACGCCGAGAGCCGTCGGCGAAATGGTGAGATCGTCGGAGGCATACCGTCACGGTTTCTCAAGGATATCCCTGCAGGGATGCTCGAGGAGCGAGGAACGATGCGTGCGAAGACGAGCGGCCGGCATTCCTGGACGAACTCGGCGACACGCAAGACACATGCTGTACCCGAATGGCGTTCAGCGAAGCGCGACTGGGCCGCGGAGTCGCAGAATGAACCGGCGTACAATCCAGGCGAACGGATTCGGCATACCACATTCGGAACGGGAACGATCTCGGAGATCGGCGGAATGGGTCGCGACGTGAAGGCGACGATCAAGTTCGACGACGAAGAAGTAGGCAGCAAGACGATCAAGCTGGCATACACCAAGCTCGAAAGAGAGTAATACGATGGCGGTAACCGAAACGGACGTTAGAAAGATCGCAGATTTGGCGAGGCTCTCGATCGCTGATAGCGAACTCCCGGCGATGGCTGCGCAGATGAACAGCATACTCGCAAACATGGACGCGCTGACGCAGATCGATACGTCAACGGTGACGCCCTCCGTGACCGCGACGCCAGGAGGTGCACCGCTGCGCCCTGACGCAGTGGCGCCGATTCCGATGAACTCCACGGCGCAACTCCTCGCACCCGAATCGCGCGACGGCTTCATCCTCGTGCCCAGGCTCGGCACCCACGAGGACGTTTGATGGAAAACATCATCGACAACGTGAGCGAAGCTGTCGATCGGGCCACAGATCCGAAAGTTGGCTCTGGTGGCCTGAACATCATCATAGCGACCAATCGCGAAGCATCACTGTCTGCCGCCGAGCAGGTATCGGTCGCGTACGGAGGCGGCGACACGATGGCACTCGCCGGCGTACCGATTGTCGTCAAGGACAACATCGCAACGTTCGATATGCCCACGACTTGTGGATCGCGAATTCTCGCAGCCTATACAAGTCCGTACGAGGCAACGGCGATAACACGGCTTCGAGCGGCCGGGGCGGTGGTGGTTGCCAAGTCGAACATGGATGAGTTTGCCATGGGATCGTCCACCGAAACGAGCGCGTATGGCATGACGCGCAATCCACTTGATCCAGAGCGCTCGCCGGGCGGATCGTCTGGTGGGTCGGCAGCCGCGGTAGCCGCCGGTATTACCAGGGTTGCGCTGGGTACCGAAACCGGCGGTAGTGTAAGACAGCCTGCGGCATTCTGCGGTGTCGTCGGCGTGAAGCCAACGTACGGGCGCGTGAGTCGCTTTGGACTCGTCGCTTTTGGATCCTCGCTGGACCAGATCGGCGTGTTCGCACGCACTGTTCGTGAAGCCGCTGCTGTGACGTATGCGATGGCTGGGGCGGACCAGTACGATTCCACCAGTGCCGATGTCCCGGTTCCCGTTGCACCAGCTGAGATTGAGGCGCACCGGGGAAAGACACTGAACGGCGTTACTATCGGGATACCGTCGGAGTATTTCCCTGAATCGCTGGACGCTCCCATGCGCGCGCGCTGTGATGCTGCCATCGAGGCGTTGCGTGGGCTAGGCGCAAAGATTGTCGACGTTTCACTTCCGCACACGTCACTCGCGGTCCCCGTGTATTACGTCATCGCACCCGCCGAGGCGTCGTCCAACCTCGCGCGCTTTGACGGTGTTCGTTACGGCCCACGAGCGGCCGACAGCATCGATCTCCGCGAGATGTACGAGAACACGCGGACACGTGGTTTCGGCGACGAAGTAAAACGACGCATCCTCATCGGTACCTATGTTCTGTCGCATGGCTACTACGATGCGTACTATCGCAAGGCACAGGCGGTGCGTGCTCTGATCTCGCGCGACTTCGACAAGGTGTTTGCTTCGGGAGTCGATGCGCTGTTTACGCCGACGACACCCACTCCCGCATTCAAACTGGGCGCAGTTACCGATCCATACGAGATGTACATGAGCGACATATTCACCGCTACCGCGAATCTCGCAGGGGTTCCGGCAATTTCGATTCCGATCGGTCGAGTCGAGGGACTACCGGTCGGGGGCCAGTTCATCACGAGTCATTTCGATGAGCCCCGGATGTTCCAGGTTGCCGCCGCGCTGGAAGCCACGCTCGGCGACGAGGCTCACTCATGACAGACTGGAGCACGAAATACGAAATGGTCGTTGGGCTTGAAGTCCACGTTCAACTCAAGACTCGCTCAAAAGCGTTCTGTGGCTGCTCGACGGACTTTGGTGCGCCGCCGAATGTGAACACATGCCCAGTCTGCCTCGCCCTGCCCGGGGCACTCCCCGCAGTCAACGCCGAAGCGGTGCGACTCGCGGTCCGCGCCGCGATAGCACTGGAATTCACGATCAATCACACGTCAGTCTTCGCGCGGAAGAATTACTTCTATCCCGATCTCCCCAAGGGATATCAGATATCCCAGTTCGACCAGCCGGTGGCGGTCCATGGAACGCTGCATGCGCGCATTCCGGGAGAGGCAAAGCTGCGCGATATCGCAATCACGCGGCTGCACATGGAAGAAGATGCGGGCAAGTCGATTCACGACCGCTATCCGCACATGACTGCGATTGATCTCAACAGAGCAGGCGTTCCGTTGATCGAGATAGTGAGTGAGCCCGATATGCGTTCTCCCGCCGAAGCGGGTGCCTATCTCCGTACTCTCAAACAACTGCTGGAGTATGCGGAGATCAGCGACGTGAGCATGGAGGAAGGCAGTCTTCGAGTCGATGCGAACGTGAGCGCAAGACTACACGGCGCGGCAAAGCTCGGCACGAAGACCGAAGTCAAGAATGTCAATTCATTCTCGGCGGTCGAGAAATCCTTGCAGGCGGAGTTCGATCGCCAGTGCGCGCTTCTCGAAAGTGGTGACAGCGTCGAGCAGATGACGATGATCTGGGATGCCACAACAGGCACGGTGCGGCCCGCACGTTCAAAGGAAGAGAGTCACGATTACAGATACTTTCCGGAACCCGATCTCCCTCCGCTCATCCTGGATGAGGATTACGTGACACGCGTCCGGAAGGGCATTCCGGAATTGCCGCAGCAATTGCGCGAACGATTCACATCGGAATTCGGGTTGAGCGATGCCGAACTCGATGCCGTGACCGACGATCCACAGACCGCGATGTATTTCGAAGGCGTCGCCCACGCGCATGGCGACGCGAAACACGCCGCCAAATGGGTGATGGGAGAAGTTGCAGCTGCACTTAATGAAAGCGGTACCAAAATCCGTGGTTTCGCCGTACGCGCCCATCAGCTTGCCGAACTCCTGGACATGATTCGGGACGGAAAGTTGAGTCACACCGCAGCGAAGGCGGTCTTCGCGACCATGCTCGCGAGTGGAAAATCAGCGCCCGTCGTGGTCGCCGAACTTGGTGTTACCCAGGTTGGCGACGATGCACAGCTCGAAGCGTGGATTCAGGAAGCATTCGCGGATTTGCCAGACGAAACGGCGAGGTTTCGTGCAGGTGAGAAGAAGCTGACCGGCGTGCTCGTCGGTGCGGTGATGAAAAAGTCCAAGGGGCGCGCGGATCCGAAGAAGGTCAACGCATTGCTTGGTAAGTACTCGAAGTAACCCGTGGGACCGGACTCGACTCACTGGTTGAGACCAGGCTCGCTACTCCTCCGGGAAAACCGGTTCCGGCAGCTTCTCGTGATACTCGAGTTTGGTCTCCGGTAGCCCGAACTGCCGGTCCGCTTCATCACGGATCGCGAGTTCTCCACCGCGGCGCAGCGCGAGCCGGCGTATGCGTTTGGCGCTGCGCAACGCAACGTCGCCAGCGGGATCCAGCGCATACGGATCTGACTCGCCCATACGATTCAGGAGATCCATGATGAAATCGTAGGAACGCGTCATATACGTTCCGACTTCAGCATCGGTCAGATCCCAGCGGCTCTTCTCGGAAATCAGGTGAAACACACGCTGCCATGATTCCGTGTCGCTGACGTACACCATCCCGCGAAAAATTCTGCGGTTGGTATGGGTGCTGAATATCGTGGGGCTGAGGATCCGGTCCAGATGCTCGTCGGCGCGTGAATGATCGAACAGAATCAGTTCTCTCGCCCTGTGCGGCGCGTCTCCGCGGAGGTGAGTCTCAATCCGACTCTCCCAGTAGCTGTGGCCGAGCGCTGAGGTGCTCGACGTAACTGTCAGTTGCTTGGGGACGAAATAGTTATGAGCGACGCTGTCTGCCGCCAGGTGCGAGAGATATCCGAGCGCAAAGGCGCGCAGCCTGCCACCGGATGCGAGGTCGTGAATCTCAAACCCGACCTTCCATGAGTGGCAGTGCCGGCCTGCCTCGGCGTATTTCTTTGCCATGCTCGTGTCGGCCGCGATCGACCCGTACAGAAAATCATACGGGAACGCGTCAAGCAGTTCGGCGATCGTTCCCGGTAACATGGAAAGCGAGCGTAAAACTGCGTCCCCCAGAAATACGTGAGTTCCGGGTGTCCAAGCGTGCGCGGTTCTGGGCGTCAGGATGAGCAGCAGCACCGCGAGGGCTGCTGCTCCCTGAAGGCTAAATGCCCAGCCGCCGCCGGCGGCGGCGAATCGATTTGCGGAGATCCTGTAATTCCCCCGAGACAGTGTCTTCGACAGCCCCTTTGGCGGCTTCGAAATAATCTTGCAAATGCTCCCCAATTCCGTCGAGCGAAATGTCGTCCGCGAATTCCACTCCGCGGTCGTATCCGCGCCGTGCCCTGTCGGCCACGTTTCCCGCCATCCGGGCCCCGGTCGCGCCGGCAGCTGCCGCCATCCGCGCCCCTTTGCCAGCGAGTTCCCTTCCGCGAGTCAGCGCCGTCCGGATCGGAGGCCGTCGGCGAAAGAGCATCGTGACTCCAACACCAACAGTAAGCCCAATCAGTGCCGCGGTAAGAAGATCGAGGTCATCCTCATGCGATGTCCCCGCGCCGTCGCGGCGCGTGCCGCGGCCTGCTCGCGGCGTTCGCTCCGACCGCGCCGGTCGCCGTCCCGTTTCTGTCTCCGCCATCCTCGAATTCCTCCGTGTGATCATCCGTGTGGTCAAATACCTGCGCCAGTCCCGTTCGGACGCCGTGCATAGTAGAGGCCGTGTTGACGAATGCCGACTCGGCTTCGCCCTGCACGACCTCGATCAGTGCGTTGAACTCGTCCAACCTCGCCTCGGCCTCCTTCACCGCCTTGAGGAGCCGCGCATTCGCGGCAGCTACGGTCTGCTGAACCTGTCGCACGTCGCCCTTCACGATGGCGACGATCTCTCTCGCGTCTTCCGTCACGTTGGTGGCGCTCCGGACTAGCGGCGCCACGTCACCATACACGCGGTCCAGTAGCTCGTTCACCTTCCTGTACATCTTCTGGAAGTTCCAGGCCGCGACCGCCATTACGGCGGCGAGCACCATTATGGCGATGGAGATCAGACTGCTGGCGATCGCCGCGATCTTCTGAAACGTGTCCAGTTCGACCGGTACCTGCTTCGTTATAACCGTATCCGGCAGAACGTGCGCTGCCTGGATCAGCAGTGCCGTGACGTGTGTCATGTCGTACATGCGCTCGATAAGTGCAAGGGAAGGGCCAGTACCGGATGCTGTAAGATAGACGCCGGAAGGCCAAATACCGCGTGAAGCGCCTATATTGTCGCGTAGACCATGACTGCTGTCCAATACATCGTCGAGGGCGGACACAGGCTTTCGGGCAGTATCCGACCCTCCGGAAACAAGAACGGAGCGCTGCCTATCGTCGCGGCGTCGCTTCTGTCCAGGAACCCTGTCCGGTTAACCAACGTCCCTAGAATCCGGGATCTGGAAACACTGGTCGAACTGATTCGCTCGGTTGGGGCGATCGTTGACTGGACAGACACCAACACACTCGAGATCTCCGCGCCGGAATTGTTCCCGGACCGTCTCGACTCTGCCCTGTGCGTGAAGATCCGCGCGTCGATTCTCCTCGCGGCGCCGCTGCTCGCGCGATGCGGCCACGTGACCCTTCCGGCACCCGGTGGCGATGTTATCGGCAGGCGACGCCTCGACACCCACTTTCTCGCGATGACGCAGCTAGGCGTCAAGGTGGAGGATAACGGTGAATACAGAATGCACGTCGACCGGCTCGCTGGCGCAGACGTCTTTCTCGATGAGCCCAGCGTTACCGGAACCGAGAACGCCCTGACGCTCGCGGCCGCCGCAGAGGGAACGACCGTACTGCGGAATGCGGCCAGCGAGCCGCACGTCCAGGATCTGGCCGAGTTCCTGGTCGCGCTTGGAGCACGGATCGATGGGATCGGCACCAACACGCTCACCATCCACGGTGGGCGCTCGCTCGGCGATACGGCAGTTACGCACGCAATCGGACCCGATCACATCGAGGTTGGATCGTTCATCGGACTCGCGGCAGTGACGCACTCCGAGCTTCGCGTCGTTGATGCGGGGGTTCAGCATCTCCGCTCAACCTTGATGGGCTTTGAACGCCTCGGAATTCGCTGCAAGATTGAAGGGCCTGACCTCGTGATTCCAGCCGGACAGGAGATGCGAGTCCAGAAGGATTTCGGCGGCCACATCCCCAAGCTCGAGGACCAGCCGTGGCCCGCGTTTCCAGCGGACACGATGTCAATCGCGATTGTCGCCGCTACACAGTGCGATGGCGTCGTTCTCATTCACGAAAAGATGTTTGAGTCGCGACTGTTCTTTATCGACCGGCTTATCGGCATGGGTGCCAACATCGTGCTTTGTGATCCGCATCGCTGCATCGTGAGCGGGCCGAGCCCGCTCCGTGGATCCACCATGGAATCGCCCGACATCCGCGCGGGAATGGCGATGCTTCTGGCCGCACTGTGTGCTACCGGAACGAGCACGATCAACAACGTCACACAGATCGAGCGCGGCTACGAACGAATCGACGAGCGACTGAACGAGCTCGGCGCACACATTACACGCGTGGGCGAGCGAAGAGGTGGGAAACAGGCGTGAACACTCCGGTCGAACTTGTTTCTGAGTTTGATGACATTGGAATCCTTGCATTTACCACTACGCGCGAAGCGGGCACGTTCGGCCTGTCGGGTACGGATCCGGTGGGTGAGGTGATGGGTCGTTGGAGCGCACTTCGCGAGGATGTGAGCGTGCGAGGGATCTGCGTGGCGCCTCAGGTTCACGGGAACCGGGTTCTTCCGCACGTGACTCCCTGGGACGGATTCCTGCGAACGGAGCCGGCTGATGGCCATGTGACCCAGGAGCGCGGGCTGGCGCTGGCGGTGACCGTCGCCGACTGCGCACCGGTCTTCATTGCACATCCTTCGGGTGCGACTGCGATCGTGCATTCAGGGTGGCGCGGTACGGAGGCCAGAATAATCGACGAAGCGATCCGGCTATTCGGGCAGGTAGGGCTCGCTGCTGATGAGTTGCTGGTGCATATCGGGCCCGCGATCTGCGGGCGCTGTTACGAGGTCTCCGCCGATGTCCGCTCGCGCCTCACGGGCGAGCCCGCCAATCGGCCCGGCAACGTCGATATTCGGTCCATCATCGCCGGTCACGCTCGCGAAGCTGGCGTGACCCGGGTATCCGTGTCTGGTTCTTGCACGCGCTGCGACAACGAAACCTTCTATTCTCACAGGGCTGGCGACGCGGGTCGACAGATCGCCGTTATAGTTGCAAAACATTAGTTCACTCGGTATATTTTCAGGTTCCCATAGAACCGCTACACTTACCCTTTCACCTAGCAAATGCCCGAAACCGAAACCTTAACCGGCACGACCGACCACGCCCTCACGGCGCGGGAGAAGCGCGACATGCAACGCGCGCAGCTCCGGCCGCTTGCCAACCTTCGCCCTGAGCTTTACGACGAAGACGACTACTCGCCCGATGAACTCGAAGCGATGATGGAGATGTACAACGGCACCATGGCGTCAATCGAGGAGGGCGAGATCGTCAAGTCTCGCGTTCTCGATATTCGCGATAACATGGTTGTCCTCGACATCGGATTTAAGTCAGAGGGGACAATCCCTCTCGAAGAATTCAAGGACATGCCGGAGCTTAAGGCCGGCGACGAAGTCGAAGTCCTCCTCGAGCACCTCGAGGACATGGAAGGCTCGGTCGTTCTTTCCAAGAAGAAGGCCGACTTCATGCGCGTATGGGAGCGCATTCGTGTTGCCTACGAAAGCGATCAGCCAGTGGCCGGCATTCTCACCAAGAAGATCAAGGGCGGTGTAGTCGTCGATCTCATGGGTGTCGATGCCTTCCTGCCAGGCTCGCAGATCGCGCTCCGCCGCGTCCCCAACGTCGACGAGCTGCTCGGTCAGACTTTCGACTTCAAGATCATCAAGCTCAACAAGCGTCGCCGCAACATTGTCGTTTCGCGCCGCGTGATCCTGGAGCAGGAACGCGCCGGAAAGCGCGAGCGCCTGATGAAGGAACTCCAGAAGGATCAGATAAGAAAGGGAATCGTCAAGAACATCACGGACTTCGGTGCTTTCATCGATCTTGGTGGCGTCGACGGCCTGCTTCACATCACCGACATGTCGTACGGTCGCGTCACGCATCCGTCCGAGATGGTTCAGATAGGACAGGAAGTCGAGGTCAAGGTTCTCGATATCGATTGGGAGCGCGAGCGCATCTCACTCGGCCTCAAGCAGCTCCAGAGCTATCCGTGGCAGGACGTCGCCGACAAGTACCCGGTCGGCACGCGCGTCTCTGGCAAGGTCGTATCGATCACCAACTACGGCGCGTTCATCGAGCTGGAGCCGGGCATCGAAGGCCTCGTTCACATCAGTGAGATGAGCTGGACGCGGAACGTGCGTCACCCGAGCAAGATTGTTTCAATCGGTGAGACGATCGAGGCCGTGGTACTCAAGGTGGATCCGTCGGAAGAGAAGATCTCCCTCGGCATGAAGCAGACTGAAGAAGATCCATGGATGACTCTGCCGCAGCGCTATCCAATCGGAATGCGTCTAACCGGCAAGGTTCGCAACCTCACGAGCTTCGGCGCATTCGTTGAGATCGAGCCGGGCATCGATGGCCTGATTCACGTATCCGACATGAGCTGGACGCGCCGCGTGCAGCATCCGTCGGAAGTGATCAAGAAGGGCGATACGGTGGACGTGGTGGTGCTCAACATCGATCCGGAGAACAAGCGCATCTCCCTCGGCCTCAAGCAGG
>JBDTAB010000200.1:0-4054 GCA_039924865.1 Gemmatimonadaceae bacterium
GACAGCGTATGGACCGTCCGTCATCCCTGCGAACGCGGCCCATCCGTCATCCCCGCGAAAGCGGCCCGTCCGTCGTCCCCGCGAACGCGGCCCATGCGTCGTCCCCGCGAACGCGGCCCATCCGTCATCCCCGCGAAAGCGGGGACCCATGTTATCGGTCTTGAGGCACGATTGGACTGTCAGATCTGGTCGGCTGCAAATGGGTCCCCGCTTTCGCGGGGATGACGAGTGGGCCGCTTTCGCGGGGATGACGGATGGGCCGCGTTCGCAGGGATGACGGACGGTCCATACGCTGTCCTTTATCTTCAACTGTGTGACGACCATCCAACGTACAGTCCAGGACCGCTACCTCCCTCCCGACCGTGACGCGTTCGTAGCCGCGGAGCCGCCGCACGGGCGCATCATCGTCATCGCCCCAACGCGTGCTGCCTGCGAGACGATCGAGCTCGCACTTGGGCTGCACCTCGATACCGTGCTCGCTCGCGAGCACGGTGAGCAGATAAGGAAGCTCGCCGAGAGCGGTGCCGGATTCGGAATAGTCGCTGGAACGGGTACGGGGAAAACGCTCTCGATCCGGCCGATCGCCGAGACGATCCTCAAGACAAAATCGCTGCGCGTTGGGGTGGTGAATCGCGAGCGCGAGGCGACGCCGGACACGCCGACGTGGAATGTCATCATCGTCACCACGGGTATCGCACGCCGCTGGTTTCAGGACAACGACATTCGAGCAACCGACACGCTTATCGTCGACGAAATCCACCAGACGTCAGCGGAGCTGGAATTGTGCCTCGCGCTCGGCAAGCGCGTTGGATGCAGGTACATCTGGCTCTCAGCGACCGTTGATCCGGCGTTCTACTCGGAGTACCTCGGATCCGCGTCCGTGATTGAGAGCAGCGCGTTCGATCCTGCGAAGGCAGCAACGGTCAAGGTTATCAACAGGGACCCGCTGGAATTTCTCGATGACAAGTTTCTGCAGGCCGTATTCAAGGAAAAGCGTGGAGTCGGCGTCTTTCTTCCCACGCGCGCTGGCGTAGAGCAAGTTGCGGAGACCGTTCGGACGCGGTTTCCGCGAATCAACGCTGCGTTCTATCACGGTGGCGAACCGATTCGTGTGATCCGCCCGTTTCTCGAGGGCGCAGAGAAAAAACCCTACGTTCTCTCGATGACCGCCGCCGGCCAGAGCGCCCTGAACGTAAGCGGACTCGATACGGTCGTCATCGACGACACACGGTTCACCAATATCATCGAGCGCGGCAGGAACGTGCTCAGCAAGCTGCATCTGGGCAGTAATGAGATTCTGCAGATGGCGGGTCGCGTTCATGGACGCGTGGATGGTGGGCGCGTGTTCATTCTCAGCGACCGAATGATTGATTTCAAATCATTGCAGCCGACGGCTCCGGAATTTCAGCTTGCGGGTGATTCTGAGCGCGTAGCACTCACCTGTGCGGCGCTTGGCGTACGCGCGGACGCACTGGATCTTCCGGTTCCGCTCGATCGCGTTTCGTACAGAAAGGCGCTCATCCTATTGGACGATCGCGGGATCGTGGAAGATGGCAAGCTCACCACATACGGTCGCGCCGTGGAAGCGCTGCCAGTGGATCGTGCATGGGCGGAGTTGCTTGTCAATGCAGAAGACGATCTCGTGCCATTCGTGGCGGTAATGAGTGGAATCGACTCGTTGCACCGAATGACGCGCGAAGAGCGTGATCTTGAAGGACTGGTTGTGCCAGGAAGTGACAATCTTACTGCATACAATGTGTACGCCGAGGCATTTGCGAAGTGCGGATTCATTGGCGAGGTGTACGGATTACCGCGGCATCAATTCGACGATTCGATTGTAGAGTGGGCCGAGCGGCGCGGTGTGCTCGTGAAATCCGTCGAGGATGCGGCGCTGGGGATGGCGAGCGTGTATCGCAGTCTTGGCGTGCCGCTCCCAACGACGCTCGCATTCGCGCGAGACCATACATACAAGGAATTTGCTGAACTCCTCGCGCGCACGATGCCGTTCGATCTGGTGATCGACGAGCAGACTCGCGATGGCGGCAATGCTCGCGTCTCAAAGACGAGCGTGTGCGGAAGCTGGGGTGCGATAGCGGGTACGTTGCGATACTTCGCCGGCAAGAGTGGTGAGCCGCGTGCCGGGATAGAAGGAACGCAGATCCCGGATCGGTTGATTCGGAAGTACGCGACACGAACCAAGCCACAACTCGTTTACGATCCGCATCGCAAGCACGATCAGCTCGTCCTGATGAGTCGAGTGGAGTACTTCGGTTTCGAGCTGGATCGCGAAGTCGAGGTCGTACGTGAGTTCACGCCGGAGATTGCCGCTGAAGCGCGACACATATTGGCGGCAGCGGCGGCGCGCGAAGAGGCACGACAGGTTTCGATCAAACGGAATCACGCGGCGATCAACGAAGTACGCGAGGCGTATCGCAGGTCGGGCGGTGCGACACCGCGATTGGGATTTGACGAGCTGACGGCGCTTTATGAAATGCAACTTGCGGATATCAATTCCGTCGAGGAGTTCCGCAATGCGCGGTTAACCGTAAATCCGGACGACTTTGTATCCGCGGATGAACGGGCGCGACTCGCTCTGTTGCCCGACATGGTACTGATTCGTGATCGCGAGGCATGGATCGATTACGACGTTGATGAGCGGCCCGACGGTTCGCGCTATGGCATTGCGCGCCTCCGTATTCCAGAGAAGATCGCACGGTCGCTTACCGAGTCCGAGCTCCCCGAGCTGGATCGGCCGCTGCGCTTTGCGGTAATCCGGGGACAGCGCGGTGCTGTGAAGGCAGATACATTGGACGAGCTTCAGGACCTTCTCGATCGGCCGTGGTCGCAGGAAGAGGTACACACCGAGAGAACACGTGGCGGCAAAAAACATGGCGACAGGAAACGTGACGACAGAAAAGGAAGCGTCAGGACGCAAGAGCATAATCGCGGACCATTTCGCGGAAAGCATCCGCGCGGTGGAGGCAAGCGCAAAGGTCCTGGCGGGCGCGGCGGACGCAGCAGGTAGCGCCCTCGTCAAGGCGGTCATGGAGGGTCGCAAGATTCTCTGCTTCGGCAACGGCGGTTCCGCCAGTCAGGCCAGCCACATGGCGGGCGAACTGATCGGCAGGTTCAAGGAAACGCGCCGCCCGTACGCTGCGATCGCACTCGGCGCTGACGGCGCAACCGCAACATGCATCGCCAACGACTTTGGGTACGGCGCCCTGTTCGAGCGCCAGCTCGAGGGGCTCGCCTCGCGCGGCGACGTGGCGATCGGCCTGAGTACCAGCGGGACATCGGAGAACGTCGTTCGCGGCCTGGCCATGGCCCGCCTGAGAGGCGCGGTAACGATCGCGATGACCGGAGAGAAGGGAGTTGCCGAGGGCAGCGTCGATCACGTGCTGGCGGTGCCGAGCAGCGTGACAGCGCACATCCAGGAAGTGCACCTGATGCTGCTTCACGCGTGGTGTGTGGAGATCGACGCGAACGTGCTCGGGAGATCGGGCGCGGTGTAGGGTTTTGATCGTGGTGCGGGAGTTGTCACGCACACACACCAGTAAATACGGCTGCGCCATCCTCGGACCCAACTCCGTCATCTCGCACTCCACACCGTCATCCCCACACCCCACACCCCACACCCCACACCCCACACCGTCATCCCCGCACCCCACACCGTCATCCCCGCGAAAGCGGGGACCCATGTTATGGCTCTCCAGGCGGAACGATTCTTTCGGGCTGGTCGGCAGCAAATGGGTTCCCGCTTTCGCGGGAATGACGGGGTTGCAGTCACCTGAGCCGCTCTTTCGGGAGAATGACGAGGGTTCCGAACGACTGCTCGAAGCGCGCCCGTGGGGTAAATTTCACTCATGACGACGCCAGTCACGCCACTCACGTATTTCCGGAAGGGATTCGGTCTCAAGGCGGACGTCGAGGGCGAGCTCGCGGCCGCGTACGACGGACGGCTTGTCGATCTTCTCAAGGAGCGCGACTTCGAACTCAGTGCGGGCGGCGTGACGGTTCGCCTGGCTCGACAGTTTGGCTTCTGCTATGGGGTTGA
>JBDTAB010000201.1:0-9481 GCA_039924865.1 Gemmatimonadaceae bacterium
AAGCACAAATTCCCGCTTAAATCATGGCCACTGGAACTGCGCTCCGTCCTGGCGAAATCAAGGACATTCTCCTCCGGGAGATCGAAGCTGCTGATCTCAATGACCTCAAGGTTGAGGAAGTCGGCACCGTCCTCGAAGTGAAGGACGGAATCGCTCGTATCTACGGCCTTTCGAAGGCCATGGCTGGCGAGATGTTGAACGTCACCTCGTCCGAAACCGGCGAAAACATAACGGCGCTCGCGTTGAACCTCGAAGAGGACAACATCGGCGCCGTTATTCTGGGCGACTACCTCGTGCTCAAGGAAGGCGACCATGTTCGCCGGACAGGTAGAGTGCTCGAGGTTCCGGTTGGTCCCGAGCTGATCGGCAGAGTGGTCGACGCGCTGGGGCGCCCGATGGATGAGCGGGGCCCGATCACGGCGAAGCACACGCGCAAGGTCGAGAGCGAGGCGCCAGGAATCATCGTTCGCCAGCCCGTGAAGGAGCCGCTCCAGACCGGTCTCAAGGCTGTGGACGCCATGATTCCGATTGGCCGCGGTCAGCGCGAATTGATTATCGGCGATCGCGGCACCGGCAAGACGGCTATCGCCATCGATACGATTCTCAATCAGAAGGGAACCGGCGTCATTTGCGTCTACATAGCGATCGGCCAGAAGGCGTCGACCGTGGCAGGCGTCGTGGAGCGACTCCGAGCAGCGGGCGCGATGGACTACACGATCATCGTGGTCGCTTCTGCAGCCGATCCTGCTCCGATGCAGTACATCGCGCCCTATTCTGGCTGCGCGATGGCCGAGTACTTCATGTATAACGAGGGCAAGGCCACACTCTGCGTGTACGACGATCTGTCCAAGCAGGCAGCCGCGTATCGCCAGATCTCGCTGGTGCTTCGCCGTCCGCCTGGTCGCGAGGCGTATCCCGGCGACGTGTTCTATCTGCACAGTCGTTTGCTCGAACGCGCAGCCAAGTTGAGCGAAGATCCGAGCGTCGTCGACGGGAAAAACATTCTCGTACCCGGCGGTTCGCTGACCGCGCTCCCGGTGATTGAAACGCAAGCGGGAGACGTCTCAGCGTACATCCCGACAAACGTCATCTCGATCACCGACGGTCAGATATTCCTGGAAGCCGATCTGTTCTACGCTGGCGTTCGTCCGGCGGTAAACGTGGGAATCTCCGTGTCGCGCGTCGGCGGCTCTGCACAGACCAAGGCGATGAAGGGAGTAGCTGGTCGTCTGCGCCTCGATCTCGCCCAGTACCGCGAACTTGAAGCGTTCGCATCGTTCGCATCGGACCTGGATGCGGCGACCAAGAAGCAGCTCGATCGCGGTGCTCGCACCGTCGAGATTCTCAAGCAGCCGCAGTACAAGCCGATGCCGGTTGAGCTCCAGGTGATGGTGATCTACTCGGTGACCAATGGTTTTGTCGATGAAGTGCCGGTTGCCGAAATTCGTGACTGGGAGAGCGGCTTCCTGAAGTTCATGACCGCGCAGTATCCGCAGGTCGGCGACAAGATCCGCACGGAGAAAGTTCTCTCCAAGGATCTCGAAGCCGAGCTCAAGCGCGGCATCGAGAGCTTCAACGCGACGCGCAAGAAGTCCGCGTAACGCTCAGCGTTCAACTTCCGCTCACAGGTCATAAAAGCAAGGCATGGCGAAAGGACGAGAGCTAAAAGGCAGAATCAAATCCGTCGAGAATACGCGCAAGATTACGCGTACGATGGAGATGGTTGCCACTTCCAAGATGAAGCGCGCACAGGACCGCGTCGTTGCGGCGCGCCCGTACGCGAACACGCTTGCTGAAGTAATTGCGGATCTGTATTCGCCTGATCTCGCAGAACAGTTTCCGCTTCTCAGGCAGCCCGCGGAGACGCGGCGCGCAGCGGTATTGCTGCTGACCTCAAACCGCGGCCTTGCGGGCGCGTTCAACGCGAATCTCATCAAGGAAGCGCGGCATCTGGTGCAGCGACTCGAGTCTGAGGGTGCGCAAGTCGAGATGCACATAGTGGGACGCAAGGGTATTGGATTCTTCCGCTACCTGGGCCGCACATTGTCCGTGGCGCGGACCGACATAACTGATCGCCCCACGGCCGCTGATGCGCGCGGGCTGTCTGACTCTCTGATTCAGGATTTCACCAGCGGTGCGCTGGATGCGGTTTACGTCGTCTACGCCAAATTCAATTCGGCGCTGTCGACGCCAGCGACGAGCGACCGTGTTCTTCCGGTCACGCCGCCGGAACGCCACGGTACAGTGCGCGATTACATACTTGCACCATCTGCCGACGCGATCCTCACGGAACTGCTGCCGCTGTATGTACGCAATTCCGTGTACCGCGCGCTGGTGGAAACGGTAGCCGGCGAGCAGAGTGCGCGCCGCACCGCAATGAAGAACGCAACGGATAACGCAACGGACATGATCAACCTTCTGCGTCGCACGTACAACCGTGCACGCCAGGCGCAGATTACGCAGGAAATCGCCGAGATAGTTGGCGGCGCAGCAGCGCTGGAATAGCGCAGACGTATCCGCGCGAAAACGCCGTAACAGAACCCCGGATCACAACATGACGACCGCAATCGAAACCGAAACGCACATAGGCAAGATCATTCAGGTCATTGGACCAGTTCTCGATGTGGAATTCGAGTCGGATCATCTGCCAGAGCTTTATAACGCCCTCCGCATTGAGGGTACGACCGAGTCGGGAACTCCGATCAACGTCACCGTCGAGGTGCAGCAGCACATTGGCCGCAACCAGGTTCGCGCGGTCGCGATGTCGTCGACCGACGGTGTCCAGCGCGGCATGGATGTGATCGATACCGGATCGCCGATCACGATTCCCGTTGGCGCCGCAGCGCTTGGCCGCATTCTCAATGTCATCGGGGAGCCCGTGGACAACGGCGCGCCGATAGCTGCCGACGCTGTGCGGTGGCCGATTCACCGCGCACCACCGCACTTTGCCGATCTCGAAGCGAAGACTGAAGTATTCGAAACGGGCATCAAGGTTATCGACCTCGTCGCTCCCTTCGTGAAGGGTGGAAAGATCGGTCTCTTCGGCGGTGCCGGCGTCGGCAAGACGGTCATTATTCAGGAGCTCATTAACAACGTTCAGAAGGGACACGGCGGTCGGTCCGTGTTCTGCGGCGTGGGTGAGCGGACACGCGAAGGAAACGATCTTTACATCGAGTTCAAGGAAGCCGGAATTCTTGATTCCGTCGCGCTCATCTACGGCCAGATGAACGAGCCGCCGGGTGCGCGCCTGCGTGTGGGTCTCTCCGGCCTTACGGTCGCTGAGTATTTCCGCGATGTCGAGAACCAGGACGTTCTCCTCTTCATCGACAACATCTTCCGCTTCACCCAGGCTGGTTCCGAAGTGTCCGCGCTGCTCGGCCGCATGCCGAGCGCCGTGGGTTATCAGCCGACGCTGGCGACCGAGATGGGAGATCTGCAAGAGCGGATTACGTCGACCCGCAACGGATCGATCACATCGGTGCAGGCGATCTACGTGCCGGCAGACGACATCACCGATCCTGCGCCCGCAACGGCCTTTGCGCACCTCGACGCGACCGTTGTTCTGTCCCGCGCGATCACCGAGCTCGGTATCTATCCCGCAGTTGATCCACTGGCGTCTTCCTCGCGTATTCTCGATGCCGCAATCCTCGGAGAGCGGCACTACAAGGTGGCCATGGACGTCCAGCGCATTCTTCAGCGCTACCGTGAACTCCAGGACATCATCGCGATCCTCGGCATGGACGAACTGTCGGAAGACGATAAGCTCGTCGTCGGGCGCGCTCGCAGGCTGCAGCGCTTCATGTCGCAGCCGTTCGCAGTCGCTGAACAGTTCACGGGTATCCCCGGCAAGTACGTCAAGCTCGAAGAGACCATCTCGTCGTTCGAGAGGTTGGCGGCTGGTGAGCTGGATCAGTATCCGGAACAGGCCTTCTTCATGGCTGGCGGTGCTGATGACGTGATTGCGAATGCAGCCAAGCTGAAGGGCTGAGGCATGCTCCGTGTATCGGTGATCTCACCCGAGCGGGTGCTGTTCGAAGGTGAGACGGACTCCATCGTCGCACCAGCGTTCGACGGCGAGGTCGGAATACTTACGGGCCACGCCGCGATGATGACGGTTCTCGGGACCGGGGAGCTGCGGCTCGGGACGAACGTATCGCAGCGGTTTCATATAGAAGGCGGCTTCCTCCAGGTAGTGGACGACCATGTTCGTGTCGTCACCGAGAAGGCGTCGGCGCGGTAGGGTGGTCCCGTAGGGCGCGGCTCCGCCGCGCCTGGCGTGATCCACGTTGCCCGTCATCCCCGCGAAAGCGGTGATCCATGTTGCCCGTCATCCCTGCGAAAGCGGTGATCCATGTTGCTCGTCATCCCCGCGAAAGCGGGGATCCACGTTTATGGGTTCTGAAGCACCGCTGGTTAATCGGAGCGCTCGGCAATAAATGGGTTCCCGCTTTCGCGGGAATGACGGGGGACGTCCGAGCGACGACGTGGGGACGTCCGAGCGATGACGGGGGACGTCCGAGGCAATGACGTGGGGACGTCCGAGGGCATGGTACTGTGCGCGCGTGGTCCCCGTTTTGCCATGCTGGTACAGGGCATACTACACTCGGGTAGCCTAATGCCTAACCAGCTCCTTCACGTACTAGTGGTGGATGACAACCGCGATAACGCGGACATAGTCCGAAGCTATTTGGACGCCACGCGCGAATTTGTCGTGTCGGTCGCCTATGACGGCGATGAGGCCATCGACAGGTTTCGTGAAGGACGCCCGGACCTCGTGCTGCTGGATGTGATGATGCCCGGGAAGGATGGCTGGGAGGTATGCCGGACAATCAAAGCAGATCCGGAACATGCGGCCCGAACTCGCGTTATTATGGTCACAGCACGCGACGAACTCGCTGACAAGCGAACCGCGCTGCAGTCCGGCGCTGATGACTTTCTGGAGAAGCCGTTGGATCTATCGAAGCTGCTTGGCACTATCCGGCGTAACGCCGCGGCTCTTCCGGCACGCAAGGTTGAGTCAGCATCGCGCAAGCCCGGTGCTTCGGACGCAACTCCAGGAAGTGCAGCTGCTCCGGAAACCAACGCGTGACAGCTAATTTCGTTGGCCGACCTCCATTGGGACGTCGTGTCGGCGACTCGATTGCTGCGGCATCTGTCGCGTTGCCGGAGAAGGACGCTCGCAACTCGCTTCCCACTCTCGCGGCGGCGATTGACAGCCTGAGAAACCCGGTCCAGGATCGCGGCGCCCTTGTAATACTGTATCTCAATTTCGATCGATACGCCAAACTCGAAGAGATATATGGATGGGAAAAACTCGACGCGGTGCTGGACACGACGGCGAGGGAATTGGTGCACATCCTCGCCGAAACGCCGCTGCGCGCTGCGCGCCTGGCGGTGAGTCATATCAACGACGATGACTTTCTGCTGTTGTATGTTCCACCGTTCAGGGACGACGATGGCGCTGGCGGTGTCGATGGTGATCTGAGTGAGAGTCTCGTGGTGAGACTGCAGGCTGGCGTTGCGGAGTGTCTCGAACGCGTGCACGGTCAGGACGTGGCATCGCTGTTCGATCTGTATGTGGGACGGGCGCTCGTTCAGTACGATCCCAAGGCGCGTTTCGAGCGCGTTGTGTATCGCGGGATACGTGATGCAGCGAGCAACGCGCACAATCTCGAGCAGCGCGAGCGAGCACGACTCGTAGACGACCTGCGCGAGACGCTCCGAACTCGCGCACTATATGTGGACTATCATCCGATCGTGAATGCCGCAGATGGCGCTGTGTTCGGATATGAAGCGCTTGCTCGCGGATCAATGCGGTCGCTTCGAAGACCCGAAATGATGTTCGAGGTGGCGGCCCAGGCAGGTTTGATCTGGGAGTTGAGCCGCCTCTGTCGCGACCGCGCGGTTGAAGGAATCGAGCAGCTGCTGAAGCCCGGCGAGACCCTGTTCATCAACGTAGACCCGCACGATTTTACCGATCCTGAGTTTGGTGATACCGCGCTCGGAATCGCCGACCCGCACCACATCGTGATCGAGATTACCGAACGCACCGCGATCAAGGACTATCCAAAGTTTCGCGAGCGGCTACGGGCGTTCCGCGACAGAGGCTTTCGCTTTGCCGTGGATGATGCTGGTAGCGGTTACGCCGGGCTTGGTTCGATTGCCAATCTCGAACCGGATTTCATCAAGCTCGATATCTCGCTCATCAACGGGATTGATACCAATTTCATCAAACAGGATCTCGTTTCGACACTGGTGCGTTTTGCGAACGATCAGGGAGCGATGGTGATCGCCGAAGGCGTCGAATACGAGCAGGAATACGAAGTGGTGAAATCACTTGGAGTGCACCTCGTACAGGGATTCTACCTACACCGGCCGCAGCAACTCGCGGACAATCTCAAACGAGCGATCGACGGCTCCGAGCTCAGCGGCAACGACTGATCCGATTCCGTCGGCACGATCGGTGCGCTCGCGTTCATCGGCCATCAATCTCGTGAGTGCGCGCGCCATCTGAGCGGCTCCATCCACGCTGACCGCGCCTCCAGATGCGAGCATCATCGCCGCGTCGCGGGAGTCGGTATTGTTAGGCCCGACGATGACCGGCGCGTGAAACACCGCAGGCTCCACGAGCGAATGCAGTCCCGATCCATGAAAACCGCCCCCGACATATGCCACTGTCGCGAGTGCGTACAGATCCGCGAGGATTCCCATGCGATCTACTATCACGACGTCGGTGTCCGCCGTTGCCTCATTCAGTCGCGCGACCGAGAGCGAACTAGACCGAGCCCACTCGTCAATTGAGACGAGGTGCGCTTCGGCAATCTCGTGCGGGGCAATGATTAGTCGTGAGCCCGGGACGCTACTCAGCAACTCCAGCCACGCCGGTAGCAGCTCTCGCTCGTCGGACCGCCAGGTCGAGCCGGCAACCAGAGTTGGTCGCGCGGATTCAAGCTTTGACACCGAATCTGAATTGCGTTGTTCAGTGTGCGCGCGAGCCCACGCCTGATCGTAACGTGTATCACCAGTGACACGCACTCGGCTCGCGCGTGCGCCCGCTGCGATGATTCGTTCGGCATCGTCGCCGCTCGCGGCCCCGATCGCGTCGAGCGCGCCATACGCGTCTCGTGTGAGCATGGAGCCCACGCCCGAAGTGCGCCGAGAGCTTGCCGGAATCGACGCACTCACAAGCGCGAGCCTTACATCCTGCGCTGCTGCTTCGCGCACCAGTGCTGGCCAGACATCTGCCTTGATAAATACGATTGCGGTCGGGTTCAGCGCGTCCAGCGTCATCCTTGCACTGGATGCGGAATCGAACGGCAGATAATCAGTGAAGTCGGCGTTCATCTGCCGAGCAATGGTTTCCGCACTCGGCGAATAGAACGTGTAGGCGATTTGCACAGATGGCAACGCACGCCGCACGCTCTGGAGGATTGGAAGCGCCATCAAGCCTTCGCCGACCGACGAAGCGTGCAGCCACAACAGTGGCCGGGAATGATCGCGCTTTGCCGTGGCCCATGCGCGGTACCGTCGTTTTATGCCGCGCCGCGCAGAGAATGCCCGGGCAAGTTTGCCTGAAGCGCCCGTGGGCGTAACCAGGCTTACGATTTCCGCGGCCCGGGCCGCCGTACCGTATGCGACCCGGAGCCATGGCGTCATTTAGCCGGCCCGGCGTTGGAGCGTGCGCTACGGCTACTTCGCAGCGCTCGTATCGGCAGCTGCGAGCGCCTGATCGATTGCCGTCTTCATCTCGGCCGTTGGGATCGCGCCCTCGAAGAGTTTCCCCCCGATCCAAAAGCTCGGCGTCGCGCTCACACCGCCGTCATGCGCGCGTTGCTGATCGCCGGTGATGAGCGCCTGGATCGATGGCGATGCCAGGCACGACTTGTAATCAGCGTCGTTGACTCCAACAGATTTCGCGAGCGAGTCGAATGCAGCGGTTGGATCTGGAAGCGTTTCCCACGACGCCTGGGATTGGAACAGCGCGTTGTGCATTTCCCAGAACTTGTTCTGTGCACCGGCACACATTGCGGAGACCGCCGCCTGGTGCGCGTTCGGATGAATCGAAAGCGGATAGTTCACATACGCCATACGCACCTTTCCGGTCTTCACATAATCGTTCAGTACCATGTTGTAGGTCGCGTCGTGCCATTCCTTGCAGAACGGGCACTGGAAGTCGCTCACTTCGATGACCCAGACCTTGGCCGTCGGCGAGCCCTGGATGCGGCTTGCGTCCGCGATCTTGGCGAGCGAGTCCGTCACAGTGCCGCTCGCGGCCGTTGGGGTGGTGGTGGCCCCCGGCGTCGGCGAGTCCGTGGCCGGCTGACCGTTGGTCTTCGAGCACGCTACGGATACAAATGTGACCGCGGCGACGAATGTCAGTCCAGCGAGTCCGTTGACTAGAGTAGTACGCATACCGTAAATACTATGGTGCTCCAGACTCTACTTCAATCGGCGATTCTCGCGCTTCTTTTCCAGAGCGGGCCCCCAATTCCTAAACCGGTGGGCCTGGTCAACGATTTTGCGCATGTGATTCCGGCCGATGCGGCAGCTCGGATCCAGCAAATCGCTGCCGACGTACGAACCAAATCGCGCGGCGAATTCACGATTGTCACGCTTCCGGACATCGGCCAGTACGCACCTTCCGATGTCGCGCTCAAGATCGGGCGCGAGTGGAAGGTGGGGAAGATTGGCAATCCTGGTGATCCGACGCGCAATGCCGGTGCGGTGATTCTCGTCGTTCCAAAGGAGACAAATTCAAGTGGCCGCGGCGAGTGCTTCGTCCTCACCGGGACCGGTACGGAAGGGTTCATCACGGACGCTGACGCTGGCAGGATGTGCAGACAGGCGATCCCGTTCTTCAAGGAGAAGGACTACGGTCGTGGGATAGAGCTGGTAACGCTGCTCACGGCCGAGCGGTTTGCGAAGGAGTTCAACTTCACGCTGGATACTGCGTTGCACGCTCCGGAGCCGGTGGCGGCGCCTGAATCGCGCAGCAGTGGCTTTCCGCCGCAGTTCTACTTTCTGGCAGTCGTCTTCGTGATAATCATGCTCAGCAACCTGCGCCGGGGCGGCCGAGGTGGTCGTGGGTGCGGGCCGGGCGGTTGTTTCCCGATTTTCATTCCTTTTGGTGGTGGCGGTTTCGGAGGCGGTGGTTTTGGCGGAGGCGGCGGTGGTTTTGGTGGGGGAGGAGGCGGAGGTTTTGGTGGATTCGGTGGAGGTGGCGGGTTCAGTGGAGGCGGTGGAGGCGGCAGTTGGTAGCGCCGACCCGCCATTTCGGCGACTCACGCCCGTCATTTCGGCGACTCACCCCCGTCATTTCGGCGAGCCAAGCCCGTCATTCCCGCGAAAGCGGGAACCCATTTGCTGCCGACCCACTTCGATCATGCAGTCGTACCTGGAGACCTATAACATGGGTTCCCGCTTTCGCGGGAATGACGTCGGTCGGATGCGGGAATGACGTCGATCAGGTACGGGGACGTCG
>JBDTAB010000202.1:0-21792 GCA_039924865.1 Gemmatimonadaceae bacterium
AAGTGAGATCGCGACTGCCACTGTATCGTAGAGTATCTGCTCCACGACTTCTGCTCCGCGTTCACGCAGCATGTCGGCCAGCACGGGCCGAGCGCCAGCCGCACGAGGCCACAATATCGACTTTCCACGTACTTCGCCAATCGCGTCGGCGAGCGACTCGGCGACAAAGACGGGCGCAGTAAGTGACGAGGTTGCACCGGCCTCGGCGACTGCTCGTGCCGTTGCCGGACCAACTGCTGCAATGCCTCGATGAACGCGAAACGCGGTGCGCTGATCCACGTCGAGCCGTGCACAGAACATTCGGGCACCATTGGCACTTGTGAATGCAATCCAGTCGAAGTCGCCCAACGATTTGAGCATTGCATCGCGATCGCTGGCGGCGACGGGGTTGATCCCGACCAGCGGTACAACGAGCGCTTCTGCGCCAGTGTGCCTGATTGCTGTTGCGAGTGGGCCGTTGTCAGGCTCGGATCGCGTGACGACAATTCGTCGGTGGGCGAGCGAGGAGCTCACGAGCGGAGGTGTCTCATCGAAGCGGCCAGTTCGCCGTCCACCGCCTTATGAAGCGCTATGTCATCGATATTCGCGAGCACTCCGAGTGCGAAAGTGTCGTCGTCGCGACATTGAACGGCCAGCGCACCCTGGCCCGCAGCCGGCGGCATTGTGGCGAGATCGAATATCTCTGTCACGTTCCCAAGCAGCCCCAGGCGCTCCAGGCCGGCGAGCGCCAGCAATGCGGCGTCGTATTCTCCGTTAAGCACCATCGCCACGCGCACGTCGACTGCCCCTCGGATCGGCCGCACCTTGAGATCCGGTCGCAACCGGAGCACCGCCGCTGCGCGACGCTCGCTAGACGTCCCCACAACGGAGCCCGCCGGGAGATGGGCCAGAGTCATCTGGGTCGCGCATACCAGTGCCTCGCGAGGATCTGCACGCACGGGGACCGCCGCGACAATGAGGCCACGCGTGGCGTCGAGCGGTAGGTCCTTTAACGAATGCACGGCGGCGTCGATTTCTCCAGCGGACAGCGCATTCTCGATGGTGTCGGTGAACGCATCCGCCGCGAGTTGCGGCGCAGGAATCTCCAGCATCCTGTCACCGGAGGACTCAAATCGGACAATTTCGATGTCCAGGTCGGAGCGCGCCTGGGCGATCAGTCCGGCAACGAGATTCGTCTGGTAAAGTGCGAGCGGAGACTGTCGTGTGCCGAGTGTAAAACGTCGCCTGATCATACAGCCATGGGTACGGCCGCGCTCGCGACATCATGCGAGTGACTCTGATGATGGCACGCGAGGTGAAGATGCAGCGAGGCGATTTCTTCATCGACTATTTGTTCGACAAGAGGCACCACCGCGCTTCGCTCTGCGTGTGCGGCAGCGACGTAGTTTCCCAGATCGTCGATGCCGATGAGTTGCGCACCTGCAACTTCGCGCACCGTTACGTCGATGTTGCGTGGAAGCGACACATCGATGAGTGTGAGCGGCCGGCCAATCCGATCGCGCAACGCAGCCGCCACTGTCGCCTGGTCAATCAGTGGCATGGGCGCTCGAGTTGCGGCGATCACCACATCGGTGTCGCGCAACAAGGCCGGCAGCAGTTCCAGCGGACAGACGGCTGCCCCGTGATGCATCGCCATTTCGAGTGCCGGTTGGAGTGTACGATTGGCGATCGTCACGTGCGCTGGCGAGTGCGCGGCTAGAGATCGGAGAGCAAGCTCGGCGATTTCCCCGGCACCAAGTACGAGAACATTTCGTCCACGAAGGCCAAGCGATGTCTGCGCGGCAGCGTCGATCGCCGCCGAGCCCAGGCTGGCTGCCTGTAACCGCCCCCAGACCGATCCTCGCGCGCGCTCCCCTGTGCGGACCGCAGTCTTGAAAGCGAGCTTGAGAAGTGGCGACGCTGCGTGTACCGCAACCGACTGCTTGAGCGAGCTGGCCACCTGCGCGATGATCTGCGCCTCGCCAAGAATGACGGAATCGAGGCCAGCGGTTACCCGAAAAAGGTGCCGGATCGCGTCGGCGCCGGAGTGCGTGTACGCGCACGATGCAAGCGCACCGGAGGGTGCGGTGGAATGCTGCGTCCACCACTCGAGCAGCGTCTCGCGAGCGTCCGCAGGATCCTGCGGGGTTTCAGCGTACAGCTCAGTCCGATGGCACGTGGCAACTATTACGAGTCGCTCGATGCGCGGGTTCTGTCGCGCCAGTGATAGCGCGGGGCCGAGCATGGCGGTGGAGAATGCAGCTCGCCCGCGGAGCTCGGAACCAGCCGTCCTGTGGCTTATTCCGAGGCAAGCGAGCCTCAGTCCAGGCTCAACGGCTGATGGTGTTACCAAAGTGGGCGTGCCGATCCGGGTGAAACAAGTAAGAAAGTCGAAAGTTGCCGGCCGAACGTGCTCTACGGTATCCGTGGTTTTACGGACATTGGATGCGCTCCGCGCCCTCGCAAGCGCTCAGCCGACAGTCGGCTTTCGCTCCGCGTCCAACTGGCACTGCAGTTCTCGTCGTGCGTCGGAGATGGTCTGCTGAGTCCTGACGCGAAGCGCGGTCACGTCCGCGCTGGTGAGCCCGGTCGTAGGAATCGGCTCCAGAACCTCGCAGATTGCGTTCGCACGGCGAAAGCTGAATGATCCCTTCGCCATCGCATCTCGTGTTCCGGCGATGGCAATCGGAATGATCGGCGTGCCGGTGGAAATCGCGAGTTGAAAGGCGCCGTCCTTGAACGGCAAAAGTTCGTCGTTTCGCGAGCGAGTACCCTCGGGAAAGATCATTACCGAGACCTTCCTGGCCAACCGAACACGGCATGCCTCGAGAGCCTGTTGCCCGCTCCCACGGCTTCCTCGGTTGATGGGCACATCTCCGGCCATGCGCATCATCCAGCCCATGACCGGGATCCGGAAAAGGGTGTCCTTAGCCAACCACTTCATTTCCCATTTGAGATGGGACACCAAAAAGATGTCGGCGTAACTCTCGTGGTTGGCGACTACGACGTATGGCCTGCGCGGATCGGCGATGGTGACGCCAGTCGTACGGAAGCGCCAGTACGGGTTGAGCGCCGTTGCCGCGACGGCCAGGCGTCGGAACGCACGGCCGGCAGCATACCGGCCCGGATCGAACGCTGCTGTTGCCAGCCAAACAACGGACACATAGATGAAACCGAACAGAGCGAGGAGGACTGTCTCGGTCCAAACCCAGGCGTTTACCAAACGTTGCATGCTGAGGAATTTGTCAGCGTGATGGCGACGGCGTAAGCATCTGTCAATCTACGGGTCAGGTGGCAATGTGCTGAGTCCCGCCGCCCCCGGGACTGCGCTCGGTGATTGTGGCGCCGGTCGTCGCCACCGTAAGGCTGACCTCGAACCGGCCCCCCCTCGCCGGATGTTGGGATCCTATCCTGCGGAGCCTCGATCGAGGACGGCGAGCGCGATTGCAATCTCCGCGGCGAGACGTGCGTTGTTCCTGATTAGTGCGATGTTGGCCACAAGGCTCCGTCCGCCAGTCAACTCTACGACCCGGGCCAGGAGGAACGGGGTTGCGTCCTTCCCCGTGACGCCGCGAGAATGCATGTCCGAAATGGCAGCCTCGATGACCGGATCCATTTCAGACGCGGGTATTTCGGACTCTGCGGGAATCGGATTCGCGATGAGCACCCCGCCGTTCAGGCCAAGTTTCCACTTCACGTTCAGAATGCGTGCGACGTCGGTGGCCGAGTTGGCCCGTAGCGGTGCGCGATGGCCGCTCTGCCGTGAGAAGAATGCCGGAAATTCATCGCTTCCGAAGCTGATCACCGGCACGCCGAGGCTCTCCAGTTTTTCGAGCGTCGATCCGATATCGAGAATGCTTTTCACTCCGGCGCTCACGACGGCAACGCCGGTCGTCGCGAGCTCCGTAAGATCCGCGCTCACATCGAACGTCTCGCTCGCGCCGCGATGTACGCCGCCGGTACCCCCGGTCGCGAAGACTCGGATCCCGGCCAGCGACGCAATACGCATGGTTGCCGCGACGGTCGTCGCCCCGTTCTCCTTCAACGCTACCGCGGCTGGAAGGTCGCGAACACTTAGCTTCTCGACATCCTTGCTCGTCGCCAGAAGCTCCAGGTCGGGCGCATCGAGTCCGACCTTGATTACACCGCCGAGCACTGCGATCGTCGCTGGTACTGCGCCAGCTTTCCGAATTATCGTCTCTACTTCCCGCGCCGTCGTCGCGTTCTGCGGGTAGGGCATCCCGTGGCTTATTATGGTGCTCTCGAGAGCTACGAGAGGCGCGCGAGCCTGCAACGCGTGGCGGACTTCGTCGTTGTACTCCAGGTACGGAACCACCAGCGGAATTGTCATTCGCGAAAGTTACGCCTCGGAGGACTCGATTGATCGGCCGGCGCGATCGAGTAGCGCAGCCATATTGATTGACGGATTCACCGTTGCGGACGATTCGATCGTTATCGCCGCGGCCGCGCGGCCATATCGTGCCGCAGCGAACGGATCGAGTCCGCGCAGAATTCCGACTACGTAACCCGCCAACATGGCGTCTCCCGCACCCGTTGCGTCGACCAGAGTGGCGGGCGCTGCCGCGATCATTTCCATCCGCGCGGTGCCGTCTCCAGCTGCGCTCAGAAAACTTCCGTTTATCCCGAGGCTTACCCAAACGTTCTGCGCCCCGGCAGCGTGCAGCCTGGAAGCGGCGTCGCAGAGATCGGCTCGGCTCGATCCGCTCGCACCCGTCAGTTGCTGAAGCTCTTCGAGACCCGGGGTGACGGTGTGTAACGGAAGACCGACCGCCAGGACCCGAGCGATGCACTGAGCCTTGGCCACGCTAACAGGATCGACTAGCACTGGGACTCCGCAGCGCTGAGCGATCTCCGCCGCACGCACCATCGCATCTGCGGGAACGTTGCAGTCCATGACCAGGATCTGGGCGTTCGCGATCAACGCTCTCCGGTCTTCGATGCTGGCAGGGGTGACGTCGTTCATGGCGTCCATTTCCGAAACGGCGATATACAGATCGCCGCTCGCGTCCAGAATCGCCGTGTATGTGCCGGTGCGGTGCGATGTCATAATCGCGTGACGGAGATCTACCCCGGCATTTTCCGTGTCCCGGTGAATACGGTCGCCGGCGACGTCTGTGCCGAGTGCGGTTATCAACGCAGTGCTTGTGCCCATCCGCGCCAGGTTCTCCGCCACATTTCGGCCGACACCGCCAAGAGACGTGACGATTCGTCCCGGATTGCTCGTGCGAGGGACCGGCACCGACCCGGTCTGGCATTTGTAATCGATATTCGCGCCCCCGATGACTACTGCGGCAGGGTTGTCGACGCGCGGATTGATCGGCGGTACGTTCATCATGATCGGGAAGTGTGCCTGACCGGCTGCTCAAAAGTTGAGCGAGCCAGTATACGCAGTCTCCGCACCACGCGTGCCACGCCCGGCGCCCCGGATTGCGATCTTCGACCTGCATGACTATCGCCGTTGACATTCGTCGTACTGGCCGGTAGAGTAGGTCGGGACCCACTTCAACGAAATCCGCAAGTGAACGATCGTCAGCTCTCCAAGTTTAGCAAGCGTCACCCACATTCCCGTCAACGGACCTGGTTGTCGCATGCGTGAGGCTGTTCGACTGCTGTCTCTCCAATGCTCGCCAGACGTTTCGTCAGGCGAGCATTTTTTTGTCCGCCCATCACCAATCCTCATTCCTCTCTCAGCCGAGATCCGCAGATGACCGTAGAAGACGTTGCTGTGACTCCTCAGTCGGCGCTGCCGATGCACTACCTGGATGCAATCTCCCTCGGCAAGATCGTGCAGATCAGGGAGCAGCTGCTGGCGGCGCAGGCTCGTGGCACCCAGGTGTTCCGATTCGAGTCGGGTGATCCAAGCTTTTCCGTCGCACCTCCCATCCTCGATGCGATCGGCAATGCCGCCGGCGGCGGCAAGACCCACTACATCCCCAACAACGGGATTCCGCAACTGCGCGAGGCACTCGCAACAAAGGTTCGCGATCGAAACGGACTCGCGGGGACTTCCGCTAATGACATTTTCGTGACGAACGGCGCCATGCATGCGCTCTTCGTAACCTTCGGAGCTCTCCTTGTGCCCGGCGATGAAGTCATCGTCCCCGACCCCATGTGGACGGAGGTCGTTGAGAATATTCGCATGGCCGGCGCAGTTCCGGTCGGCGTCGCGCTTTCAGCAGCCGATGATTTTGAATATCGAGTTGACCGCATCGAGGCCGCCATCACACCGCGTACCCGCGCGATCTTTCTAAACACGCCCCACAATCCAACTGGGTCAGTGCTCTCGCGCGAACGGCTCCAGGCGATTCTGGATTTGGCACGTGCAAACAATCTCTGGATCGTTTCGGATGAAGCGTACGAGGACGTCCTCTATTCACCGTGGACGCATACCTCCATAGGATCGCTCGCCGGAGATTATGCTGACCATGTCGTCAGCATCTACTCGTTCTCCAAGAGTCACGCCATGAGCGGGCTCCGGGTCGGATACATCGTGACGCGCTCTCAAATTCTCCACGAACGCATTCCGAAGCTTCTGCGCTGCACCATCAACGGCGTAAACAGCCTGGCCCAGTGGGGTGCACTCGCAGCTGTGCAAGGGTCCGATGAACACATTCAAGCGATGCGCAAGGAATACGGCACGCGACGCGAAATCATGCTGTCGGCGCTGTCCGGAATCCCTGGTGTGCGACCCTTCGCACCGCGCGGCGCATTCTACGCCTGGGTAGAGCTGGATCAGTCGGCGTACGAACGCCTCGGGATCGAGAGCGCGGCCGAACTTTCCGAAAGGCTGGCGCTTGCCGGAATAGGAAGTGCGCCGGGTGATGCATTTGGCGACACATGCGCCAATGCAATACGGTTTGCCTTCAGCTGCGATACGGAGATGGTTCGCGAAGGCAGTGCGCTCCTTCGCGCAGCGCTGTCCGCTGAGCCCACATGATTCGCGCACAATGACCGTGGGTGGACAGCTCCGCATCGCACTCGGAGAGTACGATATTGGCTGGCACGACCCCGATACGTCACTCGATCGAGCTGCACGAGTCGTGTCGGAATCGGCCGCGGCGGGCGCGCGGCTCGTGATACTGCCGGAAATGTGCACTAGTGGGTTTACGATGGACGTCGCCAACTACGCCGAACCGATGAACGGTGATCGCGTGACACGCCTGTCACACATGGCCCGATCAGCGTCGGTGTGGCTGTTGGCGGGAGTCCCAACAGCTGTTTCAGACAGTAGCGAATGCATCGCCAAAAATTCGGCGCTCGTTTTTGCGCCGACGGGAGAACTGGCCGCGGTCTACCATAAACAACGGCTCTTCGCGTATGCTGATGAGCAGCGCTCATACAGCGCTGGCGACGGCCCGGTCATTGTGGACGTGGATGGAGTCCGCGTCTCCCCATTCATATGCTACGATCTCCGGTTTCCGGAATTGTTTCGCCGCGTTGCGGAGAGCGTGGACGTCATCGCGTTGATTGCAAGCTGGCCCGCTGCCAGACGCACTCACTGGGATGCCTTGTTGCAGGCACGCGCCATCGAAAATCAGTGCTACTTCGTTGGGGTCAATCGAATCGGGGAGGGCGGCGGCATCAACTATGACGGCGGTTCGGCCGCGTTCGATCCGTGGGGCGCTCCAGTGATCCAGACTGCACTATCCGGCGCCGAAGGCACCAACACGGTGCTCGTGTCACGGGCCGAAGTCAACCGGGTCCGGAACGCCTACCCTTTTCTGGCTGATTCAGTCGGTCCTTAACAGGTTGTGATTGGCCTCGTCTACCTCAGTGCGGCCCGGATGCGCGCACTGACTTTCTGAATCGGGGTGCATGATGACATATCGGAATATTGTAACAGCCGTCGCGGTGGCCACAGCGATATCACTGCCAGCGGTCGCTGCAGGGGCGCAGACGGCGACCAGGAATACAGCCACCGCAAATGCCTGGTGTGCGTTGCACATGGGTCAGTGCGCGCCGCAGGCCGGAATGCGTGATGTGAGGCAGGACAGGAGGGACATCTATCACGATCGACGCGATGTAGTCCACGACCAGCGCGATATACGCCAGGATGCACGTGATGTCCGCAAGGATCGCGCGGACCATGACTACCATGCTGCCCGGTCAGATCGGCGAGACATCGCTCATGACCAGCGCGATGTGAAACTTGATCACCGTGACATACATCACGACCGGCGCGATGTGGTCAGAGACCGACGAGATATCAGAAACGACCGGAATGGTCGCTGAGGCCGATCGCAGAAGTCGATCGTGAATCAGAAAACGCCGCCCATGTCATCACATGGGCGGCGTTTCCAATCGCAGCAAGCGGTTGCGTGCTGCTCTGACTTGCTCTCAACCGCAAAGCACACTACCGCCATTGACGTTGATGATCTCACCTGTGATGTGCCGCGCGAGGCCGGAGCAGAGAAAGGCGATCGGCCCCGCTATGTCATCAGGAGTCGCAATACGTCCCAGCGGAATGGCGGCTCTGATTAGATCGAGCCCCTGGCCGGAGATCGCGCCCGCAACCATCTCCGTGTCCACCCATCCCGGCGCAACGCAGTTCACAGTGACATTCCGTGCCGCAAGCTCTACCGCAAGCGATTTGGTGATTGAGATCACCGCGCCCTTTGTAGCCGCATAGTCGGCGTGATATGCTTCACCGCGCTGCCCGGCCGTGCTTGATACGAGGACAATGCGGCCACCGTCGGATATCACTCTGGCCACGGCGGCCGCGGTGAAGAAGATCGAATCGAGATTCTCGCGAACGGTACGATGCCAGCGTTGAGGATCCATCGCACTGAACGCGACATCCTGTTCGGGCCAGATTCCGGCGTTGGCGACGAAAATGTCAACCCCGCCGAGCGCCTTGACTGTCGCATCCACCAGCCCCTGCGCGGCAGTTGCATCGCCCAGATCAGCTGCATGCAATGCGGCGCGTACTCCATGGCGCACAGCTGCGTCGGCGACCTGTTGCGCGTCTTCGGATCGTGTTCTGAAACCGATCATCACATCGGCGCCAGCGGCGGCGAGCAGACGGACCGTCGCTGCGCCGATACCGCGTGACGCGCCAGTTACCAGTGCACGCCGTCCTGCGAGGCTCAGGATTCCGGGTTCCGTAGTCATCGCTCAATGTACAGGTGGCACTGGCTCGGCGACTAGCTACAACCCGGAAGCTATGCTATTCTCTCGGCGCGCTCCTCGAGCCACCGTGCTGCTTGCCCAGCCACCCAGTGCTCGACTTCGGCGCCGAGCATTGGTCGCGCGAAAAGGAACCCCTGGCCGAACTTGCAGCCGAGCGCCACTAGCGCGTCGCACTGCTGCTGTGTCTCGATTCCCTCGGCCAGCGTGCGCACCTGCATCATTTCACCCAGAGCAAGGATCGTCCGTGCGAGCGCGCCATCTCCGCCACCGTTTGCGATTCCGTCAACGAATGAGCGATCGATTTTGAGTACATCAATAGGGAAGCGTTGCAGGTAGCTGAGCGATGAGTACCCGGTGCCGAAGTCGTCGATGGCGAGCCTCACGCCAAGAGCCTTGAGTGCGTGCAGGCGCTGCAGGACGTCCGAGGTGCGGCGCATCAGCGTTCCCTCGGTCAGCTCCAGTACGACGCGGTCGGGTGACGCTCCGCTGTCCCTGAGCGCGTTTGCGACGTCGTCCACAAAGTTGTCGTGTTCGAGCTGCGAGCCGGAGATGTTGATCCCAATCCGCAAATCCGAATGAAGACCTGGCGCACCGGCGTCAGCCAGATGATGCCAGCGACTCAGCTCGTGGCATGCGCTGTTGATCACCCACCGGCCGATTTCGACAATCAATCCCGTGTCTTCGGCAAGCTGGATGAAATCCTGCGGCGCGAGCGTCCCTCGCGAGCGGTGGGACCATCGCGCCAGTGCCTCGAACCCCTGGACTTCGCCAGTCTCGAGCGCGACGACGGGTTGATATAGAAGGTGAAGCTCATCGCGGTCCAGCGCGCCCCGAAGATCCGATTCCAGCTCGAGTCGGTCGACGATCGCCGCGTGCATACGTGGCTCAAAGACCGTATGGCGCGCGCTCCCAGCCTCCTTGGAGTTGTACATCGCTACGTCCGCATTGCGGAGGATATCATCCGCTGCGTCGCCTGGTGCAGCGTGTGCGAGTCCGAGGCTCGCGGTGACGTTCACCTCGCGTCCGCGCAGGCCGATTGGCGCACGCAGCGAACTCTCGACACGCTCAATCACTTCGAGAGCTTCATCCTTCGTGATCATGTCCTCCAGAAGGATTGCGAATTCGTCCCCTCCAAAGCGGGCCACGGTATCATGGCTGCGTACTGCACCGACCAGGCGCGACCCAACCGCAGCGAGGAGCCTATCGCCCTCAGCGTGGCCAAGACTGTCGTTTATGGTCTTGAAGTCATCCAGGTCGAGAAATACAATCGCAACGTGCCTGCCTCGCCCCAACCTGCTCAGCGCATGCATCACGCGATCCCTGAACAGCGCACGGTTTGCCAATCCGGTGAGCGGATCATGGAACGCACGGTAGGTCAGTTGAGTTTCGAGGACCTTGCGTTCCGTGATATCGACGGCGAGACCCAGGGTTCCTTCAATCTGGCCGTACGTACTTCGGAGTGGCTCCACGCTGCATGCGAAGCTGCGCCCAGCCCATGCAAGCTCGAATGCGGCCGAATCGCCACGTAGGGCGATAGATATCGCGCTCGTCTCCGAGTCGGTGTCGCCAGACGGTCCAAAATGCTCTCGCGCATGAGTGCCGACGAGCTGCTCAGCCTCGATCCCGAGCGCGTTGAGGCCGGCGCCAAGCGCAGAAGTGAAGCGGCCATTGGGATCGGTTGCCCACAGCACGGCCGGGATCTGATGCATGACCAGGTGCAGCCGAGCCTCGCGGTCGCGGAGAGCTGATTCAGCCGCTTTTCTTGCGGTAACGTCGCGTAATACCGTCTGCACGGCGGGCGAGCCATTGTGCTCGACCGCGACCGACAGCGCTTCAACATCGGCAACTCCGCGATCGCCAGTCAACACACGGTACTCCACGGGCTTGCTGGCGAACTCTCCGTGCCCTCGTGCGATGGCTGCTTGCGTTAGTTGGTCGCGGCACTCGGGGTGCACAAACGCAATTAGAGGTCGCCCGATGAACGTATCGGCGTCATCGCCACCGAGTATCGCTGCGCCAGTCTTGTTGATATAGAGCAGCCGTCCGTCGCGGTGAACGATGATCGCTTCCGGGGAATGTTCCACGAGCTGACGATACCGCTCTTCACTCGTGCGCAACGAGCGCTCCGCGCGAATCTTGTCGGTTACATCTCGTGCAACGCCGATGACTCCAATTACATTTCCATCGCTGTCGCGCCACGGTGTTCGCGTTGTGACGTACTGACGCATCACGCCCGCCGCATCGCGCGCAGTGGAATCACTGGCGACCGCACTTCCCATGGCGATCGCTTCGATATCGGCAGTACGAAGTGTACTTGCGAGAGGTTCGCCAAACAGTGCAACATCCGTTGAGCCGATGATCTCGTGAGCTGGACAGCCAAACATCCGGCTCCCCGCGGTGTTGACCAGATGATAGTGGCCGTCAATCGTCTTGGCCCACACGCCGTCCGGGGTTCCTTCCGTCACCGCACGCATCGTGGCCATGTGCTGTCCCGCTATTTCGGTAGCGCGATTGCGCTCGGTTACATCACGGGCAACGGCGGTGAACATGATGTGGTCGGCGTGCGACTCGGTCTCGCCGCGAACGCTGAGCGCCAACTCGATCACGAAAATCGTTCCGTCATTGCGCATCGCGCGAAGCTCGAACCGACGTGCACCTACTGTGCGGTTTGCGCGCCGGACTCGATGCAGCGCGGCGAGGTGTCCTTCGCGCTCATCCACCGGAATCAGACAGCCAAGCGGTTTTCCGAGTATGGCGTCCGGCGTGTAACCGAACATCTTTTCCGCGGCAGCGTTCCAGAAAACGATGCGCAGTGTTTGATCGGCCGCGATGATTGCGTCGGATACGTCCTCGGCAATCGTCCGAAAATATGCCTGCGATTCGCGCAGGAACGCGACGTCAGTGGCGCGCCTTTGCTCGCGGCGTTGCAGCAACCACGTTGCGACCGCGGCAGCCGATGCCGCCACGACGATCGGAATCACCAGGTACAGCGTTGGCGAGAGCCATTGCCGGAAAGCGAGTTCCGCAACCTGCAGCAGCAGGAGTGCAACCAGGGTGACGAGGCCGACGATAGCCGTCGATCGTGCGATCGAAAATCGTGCTTGCATGCGGTGAGTTGGAGTACGGGCACCGCCGCTCGATAAGGGGGGCCACGCCTGAGTATCGGCGTTTGAAGTGGCCCAGATTAGCCACCGAGTCGACGGGACCGGCCCTTGTCGACCGGGGAAACCTGGTTGAACGCCTCAAGGCCGCAGGAGTCATATTTGTGATTGACCCTTACGTGCGATTCGCCGGACTGCCGGGCGAACAGGCTGCGATGTTCGCTAGCGATCCAAGCGGAAACGCGCTCCAGTTCAACGCGTTCCGCGGCATGTCACAAATGTTCGTCAAACAATCTTACGCGCTAGTCGGGCAGCTCGACCTGCTATTGCGCTGGGGCGCCAGGAGCGCCAGGAGCGCCGGTAGCGCCGGTAGCGGCGCTCGTTATCCAGGCGGTCCACCAGAGATTCCGTAGCATCTCCGCGCCAGCAGCCAGACGTGCGGCAGTGAACTCCTTGTTCGCCGGCGCGGTAGTGTTCGCGTCGAAGGGCGCTGCCTTGTCCAGTTGATACAGATGTTCGACCTCGGCATTGGTCTGGTGCAGATACGCGATGATCGCAGGCCTGAAATCGCCCATGGATTTGGCCACGGAATCGACATCCGGCAGTACGTCTTCGATTTTTATGTGCGTTTCCACGTACGCGGATTCGAAGCGTGAGTGGAAGCGTTTGTCGGTCGCGTATCCGTTAGGGTTCGGGCCAGTCCATCCATTGTAATTCACAGTCGTGTGCGCCGGATTCGAGCCATCCGCGACGTAGTGTCCAAGCAGTCCGGCGTCGTTGATGATGCGGGCCTGAATCCATTCCCGAACCTGGTCGTTGGGTGCGGCACGGTAGAGACGAAACTCCACGCGCATGCGTTGCGAAAGCTCGAGAATCCGGAATGGCAGGAAGCCCATCTTCGCTGCGTCCACACCTGCGGCTCGGAGCGTGTCCGCGTAGGCGTAGCGGTTCGGTGCAGCCAACGCGGCTGCGAGTCGGTCTTGCGGCACCAGCTCCATGTCGATGAAGTGATCCGCTGCACTGGCCTGGTCGAGCGCCGGATCGAGCGAAGACTCGTCGCGGCTGCGCCAACGATCCGGATCAGGGTTGAGATATGCGAGTTGCGCAGCGGCAGCTCTAAAGAATTCCGGCATCGCCGCCGGCAATTTGGCAGCCGCAGCCTGTCCAGTCAGATAGTGGCCGCGTTGGCCCCACGCGAAGAGCGGCACCGCGGCGACGGCTCCAATAAGCGTGGCGATTGCAGTGCAACGAATAATCCTGCGTACGACTGCGCGCATACGACGTCGTTCCGGGTTGGAAAGTGGGTGGAAGGTCGATCATGGAGACCAGCCCTCGGAGTGTTACGTAAAGCGTCCCCCGCCTGTTGGTCGCTGGTACCGCCGTCAAGTGTGTTAGTCGATCCGCGGGAGATTGTGTTTCGCCATGATCGCGTTCAACGCTTTCACGTCAGTTGCGTCCACCGAATTGAGTCTGCGGAGAATAACTCGGTAGCGCTCGCCTGTGCGACATTGTGCGCGATCTTGCTGCGCATGTCGCGGATCCTGACACCCGCCGTATCGGCTGCGGAAAGCTGGCCCCGAATCTTCATCGCCGGTGCGAGGCCAGCCGACGCTGTTATGGTCACCGCCGTGCAGACGCCGGTTGCGAGTGCTACGAACTTGGCGCGCGTCGAGCCACGCATGGCTTATACTCGGTTACGAATTGAGTTACAACCGCTTAGTTGCGTCGCGCGAGTACTGCCGCCGCAGTGTCGTGGATGGGTGTTGTGATTCCCGTCGCGCGTCCAAATCGCGATATCGCGCCGCTCAGTACGTCCAACTCCGTCGGCCCGCCTCGCTCGATATCAAGCAGGAAGCTGGGTTTCATCGTTCCAGGCAGCGCATCTATCCCGCGCATGATATCTACTTCCTGCGAAGCCGGGATGGCAACGCCCTTTGCACGTCCCACGGCAGCGATCTCGGCCACTGCGCGCTCGATCAGCAAATGGCCGAGGCTGGTGTCTCGAATCCCAGCGACGTTGCTTCTGGCCATGCCACACGCCGCCGCCATCGCGCACAGCATGTTGAATTTGCGCTACAATGCGACGACAATCTCGGTCGTCGCTGTCGCTTCAACATCCGCTGAACGGAACGCCTCGGCCAACTGCATTGCCCGGTCGGACTCCTTCCCATCGAGATCTCCGATCACAACGCGAGCCTTCCACAGCGCCCGCTCGATCACGCCGGGAGCGGCCTTGAAGGCGCTCACGTTTGTTTGACCGCCAAGTAGCTGGGCGCGAGGTACGCCGGCGTGCTCGAGATCGTCTGCCGCTTCCACTCCATTCAGAAGGGGGACGACTGTCGCACCGGCCAGCGCCAGGTCTCGAGCAACCGGAGCTATTTCGCCTAGCGAATAGCTCTTTACCGCTACGATGACAAAATCGGCTCCGGCGAGATCCCGCGGGTCGTCGGTCGCGCGCACTGCAACGGAGAACTCACCGCTGGCATCACGAACGGTGATCCCGCGAGCCCGCATGGCTGTGAGATGGTCGCCGCGGGCATAGAGCACGACATCGTGTCCGGCGCGTGCCAGGAGGGCTCCGTAGTAGCCGCCGACACCTCCGGCGCCAAGGATTGCGATTCTCATGTTGGTGGGTGGGATGGTTCTTTTTACGCCTTGATGGTGGATCCCGGAACAGTCAAGATCTAGTGCGCCGCGCTCCCAAATCAAAGGAATGCGCCAAGATGTTGTTCCGAGGCTTGTTTTTGGCCGACCGACGTGCGAGCGTAGGCAACACCAAATGCGTCCAACCTCGATGACTCCGGCCCACGCCCGCGCTGCGCGCCTGGCGTATGTCCTCATCGTGCTTGTAGCGACGCTCACCAATCTGCACTTCGACCCGTCCATGGCGGAAGTTCCCATGCGGCTGGTTCGGGCAATCGATCCGACTCCGACCTTGAGCGACGCGATTGATGCGGCCCGCAATGTTCTGCTATTTGCTGGGCTTGGTGCGGTCTGGGTCGCAACGAGCCGGCTCGCGCGACCGGCATCGACGCTTGCGAGAGTGACCATCGTGTCGCTGCTATTGAGCACTTGCGTGGAAGCAATGCAACTCTTTTCACCCGTGCGAAACTCGAGCATCCTCGATGTCACCACGGATACAATAGGTGGCCTTGTCGGGGGACTCTTTACGCTGGGAGCGTTCGCTCTTATTGACGAAGGGGCGCGGAAGCGATCGTACTTCGGAATACCGGCCGTGCTACTCGCGGCGAGCTACGGACTCGCAACCGTGATGGAGGCATTCATACCGCTGTTTCGCCAGGAGGATCTGCTCCCCCAACTTGGTGGAAGCATTTCGGATCGCATTGGTCGCGCGATCGCGGCGATTCGCCCCGAATCGATCACGATGCTCCCGCTTACGGATGCCGTCATTTTCTTTCCTGTCGGGGTCTTTGCAGTCATTGCCATGGTAGAGACCGGGATGTCCGAGGCCGTGTCGGCGATACTCGTCATCGTCGTTGCCGCGATCATCTATCCGGCCGTAGAGGTGGTCCATGGTGTCGCAGCCGTACCGATTGTTCTCGGTGCCGCCGTCACGCACGTTGTCGCGGCATCGCTTGGCGCCATTGCCGCAGCGATCTACATGGGTCCGCTCAAGCGCCAGTTCCCCACACGCATGCGCTCGAGAGCCCTTGCAGTCGCATATTCGCTGGTGATTCTCGTCTGGAGCTGGCGGCCGTTCCATCTTGATCTCTCGATGAACGGGATGGCCGACCAGTTCACTGCGGATCATCTGGTTCCTTTGCAAGCGCTCGCGTCGCGTGGTGATCTGTTCAGCGTCACTGATGTAATTTCGCAAGGGATCATCTTCTTTCCGCTGGGTGCGCTGCTCGCGGTCTGGCCACTGGCACGCCGTGGAAAGCTTCGCGGTTTTCTGCCCGCGATCTACGTCTCGATCATCCTGGAGGTTGGCAAGATCCCGATTTCCGAGCGCTTCATGGACGTAACGCACATCCTGATTCAAAGCGCTGGTGCGGCACTCGGCTTTCTTCTAGTTAGAAGGCTGGGGTATCCGGTTTCCGGCACCCTCCTCGGACACAGTGCGCCGCTATCTTCCCGGCCGAACAAGTAGAGTCTGGCCAGCGCGAACCTTGTCGTCAGGCAGGTGATTCCATTCGCGTATCTGGTCTGGTGTCGCGCCGAATCGCTCCGCGATTGTGGAGATTGCATCGCCGCGCTCCACGACGTAGTTAAGAGGCTGCTTGAGTAGGGAAGCCAGCTGTGCCCGCAACTCGCGATCCCGAATTGCAGCTGAGCGCTGCTCACGTTGGCGCCGCTGGAGGTACGCAAGCAACGCGTCGACCTCCGTCTCGTGACCACTTGCAGCGGCGTACGCCTGGCTGCGCGATCCTTCCGACAGCACAATGCCGTGTGCCGAAAAAGCGTAAAGGCGTTCGGTTCGCGCGGACAGAAGAGTGTCATTGGTAAACTCACTGGTCAGGATCGGCGCGGGTGCATCAGCGCCTGCCAGCTTGTCGCGCGGTTTGATCCCAACAAAGAGAACGCGCTCCGGGGTGGCAACAAGCAGACCGCTGGCAGCACGGAAGTAGCTCGTCGGCCGCCGTACGTACACGTGTGCTACCCGGATCGGCCGCTCCTCGTAGTGCAGCATTCCGCCAGCCAGCTCATGCTCGGCGAAGCTCCACGCCGAGTGGGGGTCAACCTGTCGCATCAGGAAGAAGTAGCCCATTGCTACAATGATCAAAACCAGCGAGGCGAGGCCGATCACCACGTGTTTGATCAACCGTGCGGTTCTGTACAGACCCTCGTTCCGCTTCATCTACGAATTCGGTGGAATTGAGGGTCGGCTTCTCGGATTGGGCATCCCGGGATGATAATCTGAGGCAGGCCGTAGAGGGTGGAAGCTCGACTGGCCGGCCGAAAACAATTGACGTAATCCATCACCCCCGTTATCCTCATACGTATTACAGCAATGGGACTACTCGTATAAGTACGCCGGTTTGGATCGGCAGAGATCTTGAGCGACTGCGAAAACTTCGAGGCTTACGCCGCGAAGACGTTGCCGCGCAACTTTCTCTCTCACCATCGACGATCCGAAATATCGAGCACGACGAGACGTATAACGTTTCGCTTGATCTCCTGCGGCAAGTAGCCGAAGTGCTGGGCGCGACGGTTCGTATTTCGATCGAAGTCCCGAAGTCGAATGGTAGCCAGGACGATGGAAGCCTGCTGCCAGATGCATCATTGTTTGCCGATTCGTCGGCCGCTGGAGCCGCGACATCGCCGCACGCGGATGCTGCGGAGCCCGAAGATCGGCATGTCGTAACGAACGAGCGGTTCATACGGCGTGTCAGAGAGCGGTATCCTGAGTGTCCTCTGACCAATTCGCAGATTGGAAGGAGAATGTGGCAATTCGCGCACTCGCGCGGAGCTGTTCTGATGAAAGGGCGCAAGCAACTGCGCCCGTCGTTATCACCATCGATAGTATCGTATCGTGTGCCAACCACTTCTGCGGAGTACGCCGTACGGCAGAGTGACATGGCTTCGCTCGATCGGTTTGCGGACCGTCTTGGGCGCGCATTCAAGGATGACAGGGGACGCGTTCTCGTGCCCGTCAAATAAACAGGAGTCGAGCTTGACCGAATCGACGGACCAAAGAGAAGAGCGACCACGAAAACGGATGCCAGAGTGGTTCAGGACTGTAAAGTCTGTGAGTCACTTCATCTCTGCCGGGATTTTGCTGGCGGCTGGTGTCTTCTTTACGGCGCAGCAGAAATCGCTCATCCTTCGTCAGCCGGCGGCTGGAGTCGCCGTTGCAGGCGCTGTGATTGAAGCACCTTCGTTTAGCAGGGAAGCCTTCCGCCTTTCAGAAGTGCTACGCCGCTATACCAGCGACCAGAAGACCGCGGATCGCATCGCCGGCGCGATCGTTGACGAGGGGAACAAGCGCAACCTGGATCCTGCACTCCTTGTCGGCGTGCTTCTCACCGAAGATGCGACGCTCGACACTACGGCGCGCAGCTTTGTCGGAGCGCGCGGTTTGATGCAGGTTATGCCGGGCCACGCCGGAAAGTGGGGCTGTGACTCCTCAAATCTGTTTTCGATCGAGTCCAACATTTGTCATGGTGCGAGCATACTGCAGGACAACGTGCGTAACTCGTCGAGCATGCGGAAAGCTCTGCTGAAGTACAATGGTTGTGTACACGGATCCAACACGCCGGGTTGTCACAATTATCCCGACAAGGTGATGCGCGCTGCCAATCGTACAACAGCGCAGATGCTCGCCATGGCCGAATAACTCTCCGCCGCGCGCGGGAAAGTTTACAAACAAGGCGGCCGGCGTGATCTGATACACGATCACGCCGGCCGCCTTGTTCGTTTCGTGCAGTGCTGCGCTACTTGGCGCCGCTAGCGGGCTTGGCCGACGGCGGGAGAAGTCCATTGAGACGCAGGTCATACGCGGCGGCTCCGTAGTGATCCGCCCAATCTGCGGCGAGATCCATCATTGCACCGCCTCGCGAAATCTTGCGACCTCCAAAGAACGGCACCATCTCGCCGAGCTTGGAGTCGTCAACCGATGCAAGCGTCGTTGTGCAGTATTCGAAGGACTGCTTGATCCGTGCAACAATAGAATCCTTGCTCGCTGTCGCGGCGATCTTTGCGCGCTGTGGTGCTTTGGTGTCCGCGATGGTCGCACACATGAACTCGTTCGAGCCGGCGACGTGCATCACCAGTTGCCCGAAGCTCATCTGGGAAGGTGTTGGTTTGTAGCTGTACTTGTCGGCCGGCATCGTTTCGGCGGCCGCGACCAGGTTCTTGTGCATCCGCTCCATGTTGCTCTTGAGGGCGCTGGAAACTGGGTTGGCCTCATTCTGAGCAAACAGCGGCGCTGCCAGAGGGGAGGCCAGCACGCAGCCCCCTAGTACGATGCTTAAAAGCGTTTTTTTCATTGAATTAAAGCCTTCCTGTTTAGGATGGAGAGATCGCGATCCCCGTCGCCGTGGACGCGGGCTCTCCGAAACGTGTGCGTGGGTGGCCCGGTGCCGCAAGGACCGACTCTCGATCACCCCGCCGCGCCGCGGCCTCCTCTCGAAATATCCTCGGTCTGGTGCCAGCTTTGTTGGATGAGAAAACGCATCCTGTCATTCCGCCTCGCTGGTCGCCTGCTGATCTGCTCGCTCTTTCTCGCAATGCCGGTTGCCACTTCGCTAGCGGCGCAGCGGCCAACGGGGCCGCGGACCGATACGGCGCACGCGATACTTCTGGTTCCGGACAGAGTATTCGACGCGCCAGCTGGCGTGGAGAGGCCGGGCTGGGTGGTACTTGTCCGCGGCCAGCGGATCGCAGCGGTAGGCTCTCGATCGGAGGTGACACTGCCGCCAGGAACGCGCGAGATATCGCTCCCGGGAACGACTCTCATCCCGGGCCTCATCGAAGCGCATTCTCACATGATGCTGCATCCGTATAACGAGGCATCATGGAACGATCAGGTACTGAAGGAACCGCTCGCCCTGCGCGTTGCGCGCGCAACCGTGAGCGCGAGGAATACACTGATGGCGGGCTTCACGACGATCCGTGATCTCGGAACAGAAGGGGCGGGTGATGCTGACGTCGGCTTAAAGGAAGCGATCAATCGTGGAATCATACCGGGTCCGCGGATGCTCGTCGTCACGCGGGCAATCGTCGCGACTGGAAGCTACGGCCCCAAAGGCTTCGACCCACGGTGGGATGTCCCGCAGGGCGCGCAGGAAGCGAGCGGCATCGATGGGGTGATGCTGGCAACGCGCGAGCAGATCAAGCACGGCGCGGACTGGGTAAAGGTGTACGCCGACTATCGTTGGGGGCCCAACGGCGAAGCAGAGCCAACTTTTACGGAAGCAGAGCTCAAGGCGATCGTCGACGTCGCGCACTCGAGTGGGCGCATGGTTGCGGTGCACAGTGCGACGCCCGAAGGCATGCGGCGCTCGGTGATGGCGGGCGTGAACACAATAGAGCACGGCGATGATGGCACGCCAGAAGTGTTCAAACTGATGGCAGAACACGGCGTTGCGCTATGCCCCACGCTAGCCGCGGGCGATGCTATTGCACAATACGGCGGCTGGCGCAAGGGGATCGACCCGGAGCCCGCTCGAATTACGGCCAAGCGCGCAAGCTTCAAGGCCGCGCTCGCCGCAGGTGTCACGATCATCAGTGGCAGCGACATAGGCGTGTTTACGCACGGCGAGAACGCGCGCGAGCTGGAAATGATGGTCGAGTACGGCATGACTCCCGCCGCGGTCCTACAGTCCGCAACGTCAACCTCGGCGCGTGTGCTCGGGCTGGGCGACCGGCTTGGCAGCATCAAACCGGGGCTCTATGCAGATCTGGTTGCCGTCTCCGGCGATCCGGTCAAGGACATCCACGCGGTTCGTAATATCCGGATGGTGATGAAAGGCGGAGATATCGTGCGACAGTAGCCGCGCAAGCATCCCCGGGCGGTGCCGACGGGGCTCTTATTTGTAGCCTGCCGCCTGCATCGTGAAGAGTTCGTTGTAGAGGCCGTCGTTTGCGAGAAGCTGTTCGTGCGATCCTTCCTCTTCGAGCTTGCCGTTTTTCAGAACGATAATGCGATCGGCCATGCGCACGGTGGAGAAGCGGTGCGAAATCAGTACTGCCATTCTACCGGCAACAAGCTCGGAGAATCTTAGAAACACCTCGTACTCTGCGCGCGCATCGAGAGCCGCTGTCGGTTCGTCGAGAATCAACACCTGCGCCGCGCGCATATATGCTCGTGCGAGCGCGATCTTCTGCCACTCCCCGCCAGACAGATCGACGCCGTTTTCGAACCGTCGGCCGAGCATCTGTCGGTAACCGTCTCTGAATTTGGGCAGCAGAGATGCAGCGAGCGATTGCTCCGCGGCGTCCTTGATCAGCGGCGCGACGGCATCGTCCGTTTGCTCCAGTGACTGTTCGACGGCGTCGATCTCACCGACTCCGATGTTCTCGTCGAATCTCATGTCGTACCGTACGAAATCCTGAAAGATCACGGCGATCGCCGCGCGCACAGAATCGAGGTCGTACTCTCGCAGATCCCGTCCATCGAGTAGAATCCGCCCCTCCGTGGGGTCGTACAATCGCGCCAGAAGCTTGGTAATCGTCGTCTTGCCGGCGCCGTTCTCACCAACGAGTGCGACTCGCTCGCCTGGCTTGAGCGTGAACGAAAGGCCACGGACGGCCCAACGTTCCTCACTCCCCGGGTACTGAAACCCAACGTCCTCGAACTCGAAGCCCTGGGTGATTGGGTTGGGTACTTGAGGCGCATCAAGTACGCCGGAAATAGTCGGCTTCATCTCGAAGAACTCGAACAGGTCGCGCAGGTAGAGTGCCTGCTCATATACGCCGCTCGCAGCCATGAGTATGCTCTGGATTACATCACGTCCGCGGCCGAACGACGCTGCGAGAAACGTCAACGTGCCGACTGTGATCTCTCCCCGAACGGCGCTCAGCAGAATAAGCACATACGCGCCGTAGTATCCGAGCGTGCCCAGAAAGGAGAGCAGTGTGCTGACGATTGCGCGACGGA
>JBDTAB010000203.1:0-2505 GCA_039924865.1 Gemmatimonadaceae bacterium
CCCCGCTCGACCGGGCGGAAGCTCTTTCCGCGCGGACGCGACAGTACGCGACAATGGGTCGCATGCGGGAATCGATTCAGGCTGCGCTGGCTGGACTCGCGGAGCTGGGGCATGCGGTTAAGTCAGAGCCGACTGCCGCAGATGTGGAGCGTGAGCTCGCGAACGTAACGCGCAACCTCGGCGATCGTGCGATCGCCGATCTCATCGACGCGCCGGAGATCGTCGACCCGGGGACCCGCGTCGCACTGCGGCTCCTGATGGAGGTATTCGCGGCCGCCTTCCTGTCCGGCAGTGGCAAACTGTTCCCGTATCTAATTCTGAACGGCGTGAACCTGTCGCTCACGCACGGTAGTAGTCCGGAGGCGGCTTTCGCGTATGCTGCGTACGGCATGCTTCTCTGCGGTGAATTGAGAAATCCCGCGCTTGGGTATCAATACGGCAAGCTTGGTGTGGACATGAACGAGCGGTTCAACGACATCGCGCTCAAGTCCCGCATCATCTACGTGTACGCGATGTTCATCCACCACTGGAGCAACCACTGTGCGAGCATGACGCCCTGGTTCATGAAGGCCATCGAGGCCGGATATCAGTCGGGCGACATGCTGTACCTGGCGTACAGTGCGCAAGATTGCATCATCTGGGATCCAACTCTGGATCTCGCCGCCGCCTCACGCGAGCAGCAGAAGTATCTCGCGATCGTGAAGGACTGCGAGTATCAGGATTCATACGACTCCGGCACGTTGTTCCTGCAGATGCAGCTCAATTTTCAGGGCCTAACGGACAGCCAGTTCTCAATGAACGACGGCTCGTTCGATGAACAGGTGTGCGTCGAAGGGATGCGTCAGCGCGGGTTCATGACGGGTGTGGCGAACTACCACATCTATAAGGCGGAAATCCACACGCTGTACGGTGATTTTGCCGGAGCAATGGAGCACGTCGAGGCGCAGGATCGCCTGGTTGCGTCGGCGATGTCGCTTCCACAGCTGGTACGGTTCTGCATTGTCGCATTCCTTACTCGAGCCGCGCTGTATCCCACAATACCTGAGCGAGATCGTCCGGCCGTGCTCGCACGACTGAATGCAGATCTTGCCCAGATGACTTCATGGGCTACAGGGTGCCCAGAGAATTTCGAGCATCTGCGGCTTACCATGATCGCGGAACTCGCTCGCCTCGACAGCCGTCAGGCAGACGCGCTTGCCGGATATGAGTTGGCTGCCATTGCGGCGCGGGAGAGTGGATTTACACGCGACGAGGCTGTCGCGAATGAGTTGGCGGCACGCTATCTCATTGGGCTTGATCTTCCGCGGGCCGCCGAAGGATACCTGCGCGAGGCAAGGTATCTCTTCTATCGATGGGGGGCTCGTCGCAAGGTCGATGAGATGGACAGCACGTACGTCACCTTGGTTGGCAGCCCTGGCGTTGCCATCACCGGGACGCATCCCATCGACTCGACGTCACTCGACATGAGCTCAGTGATCAAGGCCTCGCAAACCATCTCGGGCGAGATCGTCGTTGAGCGGTTGCTGCGAACCACGCTCGAACTGCTGCTGGAGAACGCCGGCGGCAATCGCGGATTCTTCATCATTCAGGAAGAGGATGCGCTAGTGATACGCGCGCAGGTGGAGGATGCGAGTGACAGACGTGGGCTTGAACTACCGCTCGTACTCGATGCGGACCATGAACTGGTGGTACCGCTCTCGATAATCAACAATGTACTGCGTACTGGAATTCCCCTCGTACTTGACGACGCCAGCAACGCAGGCCGTTTCGCCAGCGATCCGTACCTGCTCAAAGTTCGTCCCAAGTCGGTGATGTGCGTCCCGATCCAGCGTCAAACGGGGTTCAGTGGCGTCGTCTATATCGAGAATAATCTCACGACTGGAGCGTTTTCGGCAGATCGTGTCGAGGTCATCAAGCTGCTAGCGGCGCAGGCCGGCATCTCAATGGAAAATGCTCGGCTGTACGAGGCGCAGGTGCGCTTGACCGACGCACAGAGCCGGTTTGTGCCGGCACAATTCCTGGAAATAATGGGCCGGCGCGACATCGCGGACGTTGGACTTGGTGAATTTGTCGCGCGCGACATGAGCGTGATGTTCGCCGATCTCCGTGCGTTCACGTCACTCGCCGAGCAACTGGCGCCGCGGCAGGTGATTGATTTGCTCAACCGCCATTTCAGTCAGATTGGTGGCCCGATCGCGGACGCTGGTGGGTTCGTGGATTCGTACAACGGTGACGAGATCATGGCGCTCTTCCCGTTACCGAGTCTCCGCGCGGTGAGCGCTGGGGTTTCCATGCAGCGCGCACTGGCGGCATTCAACCGTGGGTCGATCGCTGATGGCGGGCCATCGCTTCATATGGGAATCGGCGTGAACACGGGCCCACTCGTACTCGGGACTGTGGGGAGCCAGGAGAGACTCAAGTGCGGAGTTGTGGGAGATACCGTCAACACCGCATCGCGAATCGAACAGCTGACAAAACGCTATGGCGCACCGTTTTTGATCGGCG
>JBDTAB010000204.1:0-13836 GCA_039924865.1 Gemmatimonadaceae bacterium
TCATCCCGCTGGACAAGCGTAGCATGCTCGCGCACTTCGCGCCGGGCATCGACATTCCTCTCCATCCGTTTTTCGGCAGCATTGGAGTGGCCCCGCCAGCTTCGTTCGGCAGGCTCAACAGTGCACCGCCCGGAATCCACGCCGGCAATCTTGATAATAAGGAACTGGTGGCTGGCACCACGCTTTTTATTCCGGTGCACACCGCTGGCGCGCTACTCGAGATCGGTGACGGCCACGCAGGGCAGGGAAACGGCGAGGTAGACATCACCGCACTGGAGACGTCGCTCACCGGCACATTTCAAGTCATTGTCCGGAAGGACCTGCATCTCGCTTGGCCGCGCGGCGAAACGCCAACACACTACATCGCCATGGCCACTGACAGCAATCTTGTTGTGGCGACAAAGACCGCCGTCCGCCAGGCGATAGAATTCCTGGAGAGCCGGGGCCTCACTCCGGACGACGCATACATGCTCACGAGCGTAGCTTGCGATGTTGACATTACTCAGCTGGTTGACGGCACCGTCGGTGTGCATGTGATGATTCCCAAGTCCATATTCACGAGGCATTTTCGCTCGGCGGACGTTCACTGATCGATACCGACTGCCAACAGGTGTGTACTACCGGGTCCGATCGCTTAAATTGAGTCGCTTGGAGCCATGCTCCAGTCTGCCGGGCGGGTAGCTCAGTTGGTTAGAGCAGGAGCCTTTTAAGCTTCAGGTCGTGGGTTCGATTCCCACCCCGCTCATCCTGGACTTATTGCCAGATGTCCGTTCACGCCTTCGCCCCGGGAAATCAGTCCTTGCCGGGGCGTCGTCGCGCTTGTAACATCTGTTCCCATGAAAGACTCGGGCGGACTTGACTCGGATCTCCCACAACTGCCCGATCCTGGCGGTAGTGCCGTCACAGAGCGGATAGGGGAAATCAACGAGCTCGTCCGCCACCTATGGAACGCGCTGCACGGGCTCAACCAGCCAGGCGCTGATGAAAGTGACGCTGAAGCCTCGGCCACGCGGATGATGGTCCGGGATCTCAAACGCCAGATCATGGACAGTGTCGAACGGCTCCCCGCCGATTACGCCCGCACCTATAACTCAGCTGTCATCGCCGTATATTCGCTGCTGAGGTAGCCGCACGGTGCTCAGTGGCTACAGGGGATGCCTTCGGCCGTTCGGACGGTCGTTCCAGTAGCCGGTTCGGGTGTGGCGTTGCGCGTCGCCTGCCGATCCTTGAGAACGATGCTCCGCGATCTGTTTACGTGCGCCGTTTACATTGCAAGAACAAATGAATTGGCTGATTAACGCCGCCGAAAAGGCAGGCTGGCAGACGGATGCCAGACCGCCCATCTCGGCGACCACCCCGCTCGAACAAGCCTGGCGTTCAACCGTGCAGGCCTACGTGGTTTCCGAAGCAGATCTTTCCGCACAGGTAGCCGCCTTGTTTCGCCTGGACGTCGCCTCGCTCGATGCGGTCGAACCCAGGGCGATAAAACTCGTTCCCGAAAAAATCGCGCGCAAGCACCATGTGCTTCCGATTCGCGAAACCCAGAACGAAATCGTGATCGCGACCAGCGATCCAACCGATTACAACGCGGAACAGGCGGTCCAGTTCACGGCGGGTCGGCGCGTCGTGCAGACTATCGCCGGATATCAGACGCTACTGGAAGGGATAAATGCGCACTACTCTCCCGAGCGTGCGATGGAAGGCCTGCTCCGGTCGATGGATGTCAAACTAAGCGACGTCAGAGTCGTTGAGACGGAAGCGGCCGACCAGGTGGCAGCGAGCGAAGCGGAAGCCGCTCCCGTTATCCAGTTGACCAACATGGTTCTGCATGCCGCAATCGCATGCAATGCCAGCGATATCCACCTCGAACCGGGCCGTCACCAGGGTGTGGTTCGCTTCAGAGTGGATGGCGTCATGCGCCAGTACATGCAGATGCCGCTTGTCGCTCTGACTCGCGTCGTATCTCGCATCAAGGTCATCGCCAAGCTGGACATCGCCGACAGACTGCGGCCGCAGGATGGGCGGACACGCGTGTCTATCGCCGGCAGAATGTTTGACCTGCGCATCTCCACCGTGCCGACTCGCGAAGCAGAGAAGGCAGTGATTCGAATTCTCAATCCAGACAGTTCGCGTTCGCTGGACGACCTGGGCATCTCCGACCACGAGCTCAGCCGGCTCAAGTATTTGCTGTCGTTCCGTGAGGGAATCGTTATCGTCACGGGCCCCACCGGCTCTGGAAAGACTACAACCCTGTATGGCGGCGTTCGCGAACTTGCAGCACAGGCAATCAATATCATGACTGTTGAGGATCCGGTCGAGTATGAGCTACCGGGTGTTACGCAGATTCAGATTGATCCAAAGCGCGACGTCACATTTGCGTCAGCGTTGCGCGCGATACTTCGGCAAGATCCCGACGTGGTGTTCGTCGGCGAAATCCGCGACGATGAGACGGCGAAGATAGCGTTGCAGGCCGCGGCAACGGGGCATCTTGTGCTTTCGACGCTCCACACCAACGACGCGGTTGGTGCAGTGCAGCGCCTGATCGACCTCGGGCTGGATCGCTCGGCACTTGCTCCCGCATTGCGCGGTGTGGTGGGACAGCGATTAATCCGGAAGTTGTGCAGCGCGTGCTCGATTCCGCAGCCGGCACAACGCGACCCGCAGACGGTGCGACTGGAGCGTGCGTTCGGCGTTTCGCAGGCGCGCCGCGCCATCGGTTGCAAGGAGTGCGGTGAAACGGGATATCGCGGGCGGATTCCGCTTGACGAAGTCATGGTGAATAATCCCGACTTCCAGGAGCGGCTCAGTCATGGTGCCACTGCAGTGGAGTTGCAGAAATCAGCCGAGCGTGGCGGGATGCGACCGATTCGGGAAGTGGCGCTCGCGCATGTGGTGGTCGGTGACACGACGCTCGACGAAGTCGAGCGAGTGCTCGGTGAAGGCGAGGGACCGCCGGATCGCGCCGAGTCGCGGCCGCGCATCCTTGTCGTGGACGACGATCCTGTCACACGCGAGCTTGCCGTCGGCGTGCTCAAGGCCACAGGATACAACGTGGAGCAGGCGACGGACGGCCAGGCAGCGGTGGACATGCTGGCGCACGATTCGCGCTACTCGCTGATGACGCTGGACCTCAACATGCCTCGCATGGATGGGCTCGAAGTTCTAAAGCAGATGCGCGCATCTGCTTCGACATCAGGATTACCGGTCATAGTGCTGACTGGCGCTGACGGCGACGAAGCCGAAATCAATCTGATGAACGAAGGCGCGGATGATTATCTACGGAAGCCACTCGATCCAGCCCGGTTTATTGCTCGTGTTCGCGCGGTGTTGAGGCGGGCAGCGAACTAGGAGTAGTTGCAAAGCCGCCGTTTAGGATGAAGCGCGTACTTACCGCGCCGTTGAATCGTAGTCGCCAGACTTCCCACCGCTCTTTCGCAACAGTCGAATATCGCCGATCACCATCGCGCGATCGACACTCTTCGCCATGTCGTAGATGGTTGTCAGCGCGACCGTGACGGCGATTATCGCTTCCATTTCGACGCCGGTCTTTCCTGTGGCAACAGCCGTTGCTTCCGCGCGTACACCTGGGAGCGACTCATCTAGAACGAGCTGTACATCCACTCGCGCAAGCGCGATGGGGTGGCACAGTGGTACAAGATCGGCTGTACGCTTGGCAGCCATGATGCCAGCTACTCGTGCGACTCCGATCACGTCTCCCTTGGCAATCGCGTTATCCCGTATCGCCGCGAAAGCAGCGTGCGTCATGCGAATCGTGCCAGCAGCTGTCGCCTCTCGCCGCGTATCGGGCTTGCTTGCAACGTCCACCATGCGCGCCTCGCCCGTAGCATCAACATGGGTCAGTCGTCCATCGCTCACGCGCATCCATCCTTCACTGTGGAACTCCCTGTAGCGCTTCCATCAGTATGGCTGCACTGAGTTGTGGATTTACGTTACCATCGGAGCGGAGCTGCGCTTCCGTCACGGCAAATGTCGCCTTGGCTGCGATGTACGCTCCCTCTGTATCACCTGCGACAACTGCCGCTTCTGCTCGCTCGCGCAATAACACGTTGAGCTCTTCCAGCATATCACTGAACGCACCGCGTGCACCCGCCGCGCCCTGCGAAAGCGCCGCGGCGTAACGCGCCGGCCCGCGCGCCGATGCAGCCTCGAGCAGTTTCAAGGCCGCCGCACGCGCGGCCGATATTGCCACCACTGATAGCAAGTCGCCAGGCGCGCCGTGCGCGAGTGCTACTCTCTCAGCGTCACCACGTGGAAGCGCGAGTTCATCGAGCGCTGCTTTTACGTCAGGGTTGCGGATGAACTCGAGCACCTGTGTATCGGCCAGTGCAGAGCAGCGAATGGTCATGACGCGCGAGCGCACTGTCGGCAGCAGTGAACCGGATTCGCTCGATGTGAGTAGGATGGTAGTGTCGGCCGGAGGTTCCTCGAGCAGCTTGAGGAATGCATTTGCCGCCTCGTCCTTTCCGCTCTGCGCGATCATCCGTTCGGCGTCGCCGACTATGAACACCTTGCGTCGGCCCATCGACGGGGACATTGCAGCCTTTCCGACGATGGTAAGCGTCGTCGTGAGAAAGATCGCCTCGGTTCCAGACGGCCGCGCATACAATCCGTGATTGGCGGCCCGATCCGCGCTGGCTTCTGCGAGATCCTCGATGACGTCGTCGATCGTCGCCGTGCTCTCGCCGAGTCGCGGTCGAGGAAACACCCAGAAAACGTCCGGATGGCGAAGCTCCAGGACGCTGCGGCAGGCCAGGCACGCGCCGCACGGTTTCTCGTCCCGTTCGCAGACAAGAAGTTGTGCGAGCCAGAGGGCGAGCCGCTGTTTCCCGATTCCACGAATTCCCTCGAGGAGGATCGAGCCGGGAAGTGTGGCGGAATCGGTCATCCGTCGAAGTCTGCGGCGAATCTCCTCGTGCCCGAAGAGCGGTACGATCGGCATGGGCGAAATATGGCACGATGTGTGATGTTGGAACCATGGAGATTCCTACGTCAAGGGAATTTGCCTGCATATAACAGCGCACTGGTGAGGTAATGAGATGGCGAGAGGTTCACTGAGCGGACGCAAGGTCGCATTCCTGGCGACCAACGGCGTCGACGAGGCTGAGCTTGCGCAGCCATGGGAAGCAGTAGTTGCCGCGGGCGGCACGGCTGAGCTTGTTTCGATTCAGTCCGGTGAAATTCAGTCAGTTTCCAAAGGCGAGAAGGCCGCGAAATTCAGGGTTGACCGCATGGTGGCAGATGTATCCGTCAGGGATTACGATGCGCTCGTGCTTCCCGGTGGCGTGAAGAACCCGGATACCCTCCGAATGAATCCCGACGCGGTGGCATTCGTGCGGAGTTTCATGGAAATGGACAAACCCGTGGGCGCGATCTGTCACGGTCCGTGGATGCTGGTCGAAGCGAAATGCGTCCGCGGTCGAACACTCACCTCGTATCCGAGTCTGCACACAGATATCGAGAATGCCGGTGGGGACTGGGTCGACCGGACGGTCGTCTCGGATCAGAAACTCGTAACGAGCAGGAACCCCGGCGACTTGCCAGCCTTTTGCGACACGCTCGTAGATACAATCGCTCATGCGATCGAGGAACGGGCTCTCGACCGTGTGATCGAGCAGAGCTTTCCTGCGAGCGACCCGGCACCGGGACCAACTTCCATTTAATGCGACTTTCTGACCGTTAGCGGTTGGGCCGTCCGCGGTGCGCACGGACAATCGTGCATTTAATATGCTTTGCCCGGAAAAGTACTTGACAAAGTGCTCGTCGAGGTCGAGACTTCCTCGCCATGAGTAAGGTCTTGCCGATCCGCGAAGAACCGCCCGGGGAGCCACCCGCGCTACACGCGCGGGCCATGGACAATCTGGCGTTTATCCGTTCGACTATGGAGAACGCCGGTGCCTTCACGGCCGTGTCTGGATGGGGCATGGTCATTGTTGGTTTCATGGCTATCGCCGCGTCCTTCATCGCCGCGGCACAACCGACAACGGCGCGCTGGCTTGATGTCTGGCTGGCGCTCGCGGCGGCCGGAATCGTCATCCAGCTATGGGCGATGCTGGCCAAGGCACGGGCGTCCGGAATTCCGCTCCTTTCAGGCCCGGGCCGGAAGTTCGTTCTCGCTGTTTCACCGCCGCTCCTTGCTGGAGCGGTTCTCACGATTGTTCTTCATCGCGCTGGAATGGCCGCGGTTCTACCCGGCCTCTGGCTCCTTCTGTATGGCGCTGCCGTCGCTGCCGGCGGCGCCTTCTCAGTCGAAATCGTCCCCGTCATGGGGCTTTGCTTTCTCGCCGCCGGCGCGCTGGCCTTGTTCACTCCACTCGCGTGGAACGACTGGATTCTCGCGATCGCGTTTGGAGGATTTCACATTGCTTTCGGAATCCCGATCGCGCGGAGGTACGGTGGCTAAGATTGGCCGCGCCGGTTCCAAGGCGCATGCGCAACCGCAATCCGACTCTACCACCGGTCGCATTTCACCGGCGCCGCTAGCGCCAGTAAACGGCCGTGCGGCAGACCCTATCCCAGCCGCTCTCGATCGTCTAATTCACGAGCGGCTGCGCCTGGGCATCGTGAGCGCGCTCGCCGTCAACGACGTTCTCAGCTTCAACGAGTTGAAGACGCTGATGCAGACGACGGACGGCAATCTCAGCGTCCATGCTCGCAAGCTCGAAGACGCCAATTACATAACCTGCACCAAGACTTTCGAAGGCCGTGTGCCGCATACGCAATACTCACTGACCGCAACTGGAAGATCGGCCCTCGGCCGGTACCTGGATCATATGGAAGCGCTCATCCGCGCCACGCGGGACCGCTAAGCCGTGCGCTCACGCATAAAGACAGGCGCGCCTGATTCTCCCTCCGACTCCGAGCCGGATGGCCAACGCGAGGCCAAGCTCCACGTCGCGATCATCATGGATGGAAATGGCCGATGGGCCGCAGCCCGTGGTCGGCCGCGCACCTCTGGCCACGTCGTTGGTGCGCGGGTTGTCCGCACCATTGTAGAGAGCGCTGAGGATGCTGGAATCGGCACCCTCACTCTGTACGCGTTCTCGGCCGACAACTGGAAGCGGCCGACGCGAGAGGTGACGATGCTGATGCGGCTGTTCCGCCGCTATCTGCTGTCGGAGATGGACCGGTGTGTCCAGAACGGTGTCCGGATGCGCATAATAGGGCGCCGAGACAGGATCCCGGCTGAGCTCCGGCGCACCGCAGAAATGGCGGAAGAGACGACGCGATCTGGCGTACGGCTCGACCTGCGTATCGCGCTCGATTATTCAGCGCGCGACGCGATGGTAATGGCCGCCGAGCTCGCGAGCAGGACCGTGGCTGGGCACGCAGGGGGCGGCTCGCTCTCACGCGAGAGCTTTGTCGATCTGGTGAACGAGGTGACGCACGCGGGGCCCGCTCGCGACGTCGATCTTCTCATCCGCACCGGAGGGGAGCAACGTCTCAGTGACTTTCTGCTTTGGGAGTGCGCCTACGCGGAACTGTATTTCACGGATCGCATGTGGCCCGATTTCGGTCCCGCTGACCTGATTGCCGCGGTACGCGAATTCCACGGACGCGACCGGCGCTTTGGCGGTGTCCAGGAGAGCGTAGCAGCCGCCGGGTGATTCCGGCGATGGCAGGCAGAGGCTTCGCTTCGGACTGCACCCTCGCGTTGGCAGGAACTCCGGGAGCGCCCGGTGGCATCATCGCGCGTGAATAGCTAAGATCACTTTCATGCTCCGATTGTCATTGCGGTCGAATGTGATGGCCGCTTATCTGTCGGCTCTCATGGTGTGCGGGATGGGTGCATTCTCGTACCTCAGTTTCGAGCACGCGCGCACGATCATCACGCAAGCGCATCGCACTCTCTCGGTGATGGACGCTGTCCGCACCGTCGACGACCGGATTCGCGATGCCGGTGATGCGGCCCGAGACGTCGTCGGCACGGGGCAGGGCCAGTATGCGTCCGCGTACGTTGAGGCAAGCGATGGAGCTCTGCGCGCGCTCGTCGCGCTGCGCGACATTTCCGCGCCGTATCCAGGGCTTGCCCCACGGGTGGATTCACTCGGGTATTTCGTGCACCTGCGGTTGGCGCAGCTGAATGATGCTGTAACCATTCCGCGCGAGGTCACTCAAGCGGGGCGCGATCAGTTGTTGGCGGCGGCGCGATCCGGCGATCCCGACCGCAAGATCGGTGATCTGCTTAACTCGATTACCTCTGCTGCACAACGCGCGGACGCCGAAACAGACGCAGATGCGCACTCCAACGGCGTTGTCGTTGCACTGCTCGTGATCGGTATCGTGTTGCTGGCGGTGTTGCTCGCACTGTTCGTGCATCTTATGCACGCGCGTAATGTCCGCGCGCAGCGACGCATGGCCGAGGAGATGGAAAGCCAGGCGGTGCAGCTTCAATTGCAGGCCAGCGAGCTAACCGTGACGAATCGCGAACTTGAGAACGCTACGCGCGAGCTGCTTCGCCAGACGGTTGAAGCAGAGCGAAGCGAGACTCGTCTTGCGGGGATTCTTGGCTCCGCAACCGATGCGGTCGTGTCCTTCGATGACGCCGAGCGTATCGTCTACTTCAACGCCGCGGCGCGGCGACTGTTCGGGCTCGAGGATGTCGTCATCCCGGGAGCGCACATTCTCACCATGATATCTGGTCGGAGCGTTGCTCCGTTCGAGGAGCACATGCTCTCAGCGCGCCGGTCTGCCCACGTCGGAACGCCAAGCCCCGAAGTTTGGGATACACTCGTCGTGCATCCAGATGGCGACGAAGTTCCGGTCGAAGTGTCGCTGGCTTACACGCGCACCGGAAAGCAGGGGCTCTTCACCGCGGTGTTGCGCGACGTAACGCGGCAGCGGCAATTCGAGGAGGAGCTGCGCCAGGCGCAAAAGATGGAAGCCGTGGGCAGGCTCGCTGGCGGCATTGCGCACGACTTCAACAATCTCTTGACGGTGATAGGGGCCTCTAGCGACTTCCTGCTTCATGATTTGCGCGGTCATCCGGCTTCGCTCTCTGAGGATGTGCGGGAGATCAAGGCAGCGACGAACCGTGCGGCATCCTTGACGCGCCAGCTGCTCGCGTTCAGCCGGCGTCAGCTGGTGCAGCCGCAGACGCTGGACGTGAACATTGTTGTTCGTGAAATGGAAACGATGTTGCGGCGGCTGATTGGCGAGGATACCGTGCTTTCGACGCGGTATGCCGACGACATCGGACTGGTGAAACTTGATCGCGGCCAACTCGAGCAGGTGGTTGTCAATCTCGTTGTGAATGCGAGAGATGCGATGCCGGATGGCGGAACAATCACCGTGTCGACCGAGAGCGGTGCGTCCCAGTTGGGTGATGCCTCGGCCCAGCCGTTGGGTTGCGTGACGCTTGCGGTAACCGATTCCGGAGTTGGCATGGACGAGCAGACGCGCGCGCGAATATTCGAGCCGTTCTTTACGACGAAGGAGAAGGGACGGGGTACGGGCTTGGGGCTGTCAACGGTATATGGTATCGTGAAGGCGTGTGGCGGCGAGCTGGCTGTGGAGAGCAGCGTTGGCCGCGGCACCGAGTTCAGGTTGCAATTTCCGTGTATCGAGGAAGAGGCGGGTGCACCGGTCGCGGAGCCGCGTTCATTGCATGTCGCGCGCGGTTACGAAACTGTGTTGGTGGTGGAGGATGAGGAACCTCTGAGGCGGCTGACGCGCCGCATTCTCGAATCGCGCGGCTACACCGTGCTGGATGCTGAAAACGGCAGCGAGGCGATCCATCTGATGGCATCATCAGCCAGCCGGGTCGACCTGTTGCTCTCTGACGTCGTTATGCCTGGCATGAGCGGCCGCGAGCTTGCTGAGCGCCTCCTGCCCGTCTATCCATGGCTTCGGGTGTTGTTCATGTCAGGGTATACGGAGGACATGATGCTTCACCACCGTGTTGCGGAGATGGGGATCGCCCTCGTCGAAAAGCCCTTTACGGGCGATACGCTGGCTTGGGCCGTCCGAAACCGGCTGGATCGGTCTACCGAGACTGCCGGAGCGGTCTGAGGCACCCGCGAGTCGGCTTGGAGCGGCCGTGGACTGCGCTAGGTAATCAGGTCACAGCGAATTTCAACCTGAAATCGTAGTTTGTTCGAAAGGACCAATGTAGGGCGGCTGACCAGCCGTCCCGCAACGTCCCGCGCCCTCCTCCCGAAAGAACAATGCATCTATCGCGATGGCTCAGACTCGCCCCACTTGCGGCTGCTGCCCTGGCTGCTCCTATGGCAGCGCAGGCACAGGCCTCATCTCCATCATCCGCTTCAGAACTTGACGCCGCCTCGATGGCAGGGTTCAAGTGGCGAAACATCGGACCAGCGAACGTTGACGGTCGGGTTACCAGCATAGTTGGTATTCCATCGCCGTCGCGGACGTTCTACGTAGGAACCGCCGGCGGTGGAATCTGGAAGACCACGAATGCCGGAACGACCTTCGAGCCGCTGTTTCAGAACGAGCCAGTAAGTTCAATCGGCGACATCGCGATTGCTCCATCGGACACCAATGTCGTATACGTAGGGACCGGCGAGGCTAATTCTCGCAACTCGATCACTCCGGGCGCAGGCGTCTACAAGAGCACGAACGGCGGTCACACCTGGAAGTACGTTGGGCTTCGCGAAACAGAGATGATCGGGCGCATAGTGGTCAATCCGACCGATGCAAACGTCGTCTACGTTGCGGCTCTGGGGAAGGCATGGGGGTCCAACAAGGAGCGTGGCCTCTACAAGTCCACGGACGGCGGCGCAACATGGAAGCTCAGCAAATTTATCAGCGACAAGGCGGGCTTCGTCGACGTCGCCATGGATCCGTCTGACCCCAACACGCTCTACGCTTCCAGTTGGGAGCGCGTACGTGGCCCATATTTTCTTCAGAGTGGCGGACCTGGCAGCGACCTATGGAAGACCACGGATGCCGGTGCTACGTGGCATGAAGTAAAGGGCGGCGGTTTTCCGGCGACGATGAAGGGTCGCATTGGAATCGCCATCTCGCATAGCGACCCCAAAATTGTGTACGCGCTTGTCGAAGCCGACTCGCTCCCGAATCCAAAGAAGAGTACGAGCACAAAAGGCCGGCAGAAGCTCCAGAGTGGACTATATCGTTCGGCGGACGCCGGAGCGACATGGACCAAGATGAACGACAACGACTCGCGTCCGTTCTATTATTCGCAGGTTCGCGTTGATCCGAAGGATCCAAACCGGGTATACTGGTCGTCCACGCCATTCAATTTCTCTGATGACGGTGGCAAGACGGTTCGGCTGGGAACGCTCGGCATTCACGTTGATCATCATGCGATGTGGATCGATCCCAACGATGGGGCGCACTTTGTAGTGGGTGACGACGGCGGCATATCGCAGACGTGGGACCGCGGCGGAAACTACAACTTCATCAACACGCTTCCGATCGCGCAGTTCTACGCCGTGAGCTACGACATGGCCGTTCCGTACCGGGTGTGCGGCGGCCTTCAGGACAACGGTTCGTGGTGCGGGCCGAGCCGACGCAAGCAAGGTGGAATTACCAACGCGATGTGGTTCGTCGTTGGCGGCGGTGACGGTTTCTATACGGCGCAGGATCCGACAGATCCCAACATCATCTACGCGGAATCGCAGGGCGGCGGAATGGGCCGGCTGAACTATGCAACCGGCGCCCAGAGCCGGATCGCAAAGCCGTCGTACCGCGATCATTATCTCCAGTTCGAGGATTCGATGGTAGTGACGCGTGGCGACACCACGCGACCCGAAACACCGGCAATGAAGCGCAAGCTCGCGGAGTTCCGCGCGCAGCAGGTCGAGGACTCCATTGAGAACGACATGCGCTTCAAGTGGGAGACGCCGTACTTCATCTCTCCGCACGCTTCCAACACACTGTACATCGGCGGTAACCGGGTGCTCAAGTCGCTGGATCGTGGGGACCACGTATTCCCGATCTCGCCCGACCTGACAACCAAGGACACGGCGAAAATCCGAGTTAGCACGGTGACCACTGGCGGCATCACTCTCGACGCAACTGGCGCCGAGACGTACGGAACAATCACAACTCTTGCTGAATCGCCGGTTCGTGCCGGTCTGTTGTATGCTGGCACCGATGACGGCAACGTCTGGCTGAGCCGCACCGACGGCACGACGTGGGAAAATCTCACTGGCAGATTTGCGGGAGTTCCCAAGAATACCGAAGTGAGTCGTATCGAGCCATCGGCTTTCGATTCTGCAACTTTCTACGTGACATTCGATAATCACGAGCGTAGCGACTTCACACCGTACGTCTTCGTAACGACTGATTACGGCAAGACGTTCCGCTCGATTGCGGCCGGAATTCCAACTGATGCGCCAAACTGGGTACGCGTAATTCGCGAGGATCCAGTAAATCGCGATCTGCTGTTCCTTGGCACCGATGTGGCGGCGTATGTATCGCTGGATCGTGGCGCTCACTGGCAGCGGTTCATGACCGGCATGCCGACCGTGCCGATTTACGATCTCAAGATTCAACCTCGCGATCATGAACTGATCGCCGGTACTCATGGGCGCAGCGTCTGGATCGTCGACATCGCCCCTCTGGAGCAGATGAAGGACGCAGTTGCCCGCGGCACTGGTACGCACTTCTTCGAGCCGTCGGTCGCATTCGAGTACGGCGAATCGCCGGTCGAAGGCCAGGAAACCGGCCAGCAATTCTTTGAAGGCACGAGCGTCCCATACGGCGCACAATTCACATATCGTGTAGCGCCGGGTACGCGTGACACCGTCAAGTTCACGGTTACGAATGCTGCCGGTGACACGCTCTCCGTTGTTGACGGCGCTCGGCCATCGCGCGCTTCGGTCAATCGTGTTTACTGGGACTTCCGTACGCAGTCGAAGCCGACTCCAATTTCACCGGCGCAGCGTCGCGACAGTGTGCGGTATGTGGAGCGCATCGATTTCGTGATCGATTCGATGACGAAGGCAGGCGGCAACGCCGCCGAGCTCGCACGAATCAAGACGACGATGTTGAGTGGTGGTGGCGGACGTGGATTCGGCTTCGGCCGTCAGGCGTCCACTGGTGCGTTCGTCGAGCGTCCGGGGGAGTCGCCGGCACCGCGGGCAGCTGGTGAAACGCCGGCTCGCGGCGCAGGTCGCGGTGGTGCCGGCGGCGCCACTACCGGCGAGGGTCCGATCAATCAGGCTCTGATGCGTGAGATCTTCCAGCTCGTCCGCATCCCCGGAAGCAGCTACCCGTCGTTCGGTCGCGGCGGTGGTCGTGGTGGCGCGGCGTCGATGGCAGGCACGGGAGATTATCTCGTGACGATGACAGTCGGAAACCACGTCGAACGCCAGACGGTCCACGTCCAGCGCATGCCTGGTCTGGATGACGACACCGGCGGTGGCTTCTTCAACGAAGAAGACAACGACGACGGCAAGCCGTAGGCGATAGCTCTTTATGCAGCTGGCCGGCGGTTCGGGCAATCCGAGCCGCCGGCCTCTTCATTTTCTGGCGCGGCGCGGGATGAGTCGGGCTGAAGAAGGCGTCCTGTCCAGCTGGCTGGAGCCCTGGGAGGGGCCCGGAACGTCCGGAACGATCTAATTGCACATTGGGGGTTGCGCATTTCCCTCGGGCACATAAGTTCATTAGTGCGACGCGTGCATTCGTGTACGACAAGTTCCCATACATCTTGGAGCCTGGTATTGCAGGCTCTTTTTTGTTGTCCGGCGTTGCAATCAGACGCAAATCTGATCCGGGCTAGGATCCCCCTCGTGAGGGATGATCACGAACATTACTCATGGTCGTACGGCATACCCACTACGACCAAAACAAGCAAAGGACAAAGGATGCGTACGACCGGTACTGTAA
>JBDTAB010000205.1:0-5545 GCA_039924865.1 Gemmatimonadaceae bacterium
GGCTGGTTCTCCATCGCGCGCGGCCGACGTATTTCATCAGGTTATCCAGAAGGACGCGCAGAATGCGAGGGCCTATACTGGGCTGGGTGAAGCGTCGCTTGCTCTTGGCAATTACGCTGTCGCCGAAACCCAGTTTGCACGAGCAGCACGACTTTCGCCGCACGATACGGCGGTTGCGGTCCGACGCGACGTCGCGCGCAGCGTTGCACAGATGGACCCGTCGATTCGCGGGCTGCGACTGAGGGATCGGTATCAACGTGCTCATGACATCCTGCTGCTCACTGTCCAGACGGTTGCACGCTGTCCGCTGGACAGTGCCGCGAGCGCGACTGCGGCCGTGGCAGTCTCCTCGCTCGCCAGATCACCAGGTGAGAGCGGCGATGCGCTGGACGACCTCGTGCAGACGGATCTAACAACAGCGCAGACGCTCTGGCAATTGCGACCTGTCGCGTGCGTCTCCCTATCCACCCCTAAAGAGAAGGCGCTGGCGTTGCTGCAGGATGCTCTGGCACGATAGTGCACGTCGCCCCGAAGGCGACCAACTTGAGCGCGATTTCCACGAGATACCGTGGGGGGCGCAGGCAGGATCATCCTGCGGGACGATCCGGGTATACCTTATATATGGGCGACGCGATCGTGCATAGCCAGCAGGTTTGTGATATCGATGTTCGATCAATCGACTTCTGAGCCGCGGTTGCCCTAGCACCTATCCGGTCGTTGGGTGTATCATAAACACATGGCGGTCGTCTCCTAAACGTGACGGGCGTTGAGCCGTGCCGAGGTACTTGGTACTCGGCACCCACCAGATTACCAGGCGTGCGTATGCACTCTCGAAAGCTCCTCAACCTCGTCCCCACGGTACTCGCGGTTGCCACTGCCCTGTTGTACATGAGCAGTGACGCGTACTCGGCGGCAACCCGCACCGGTCCGGTGTTACGCGCCGCATCGGTGCTCGTAGCGAACAACTCGACCACCGTCAGTTCTGCGATCGATGCAAGCTTCCGTCGCGGCATCAATCCCGATTCGCACAACGAGGAAGTAGCAGCCCATACGTCAGACGCACTCGACGCGTTCGGGTCCAACGTGCGCAAGCTCAGCCATCCCGACGCACTGCGCGACGCATTCCAGAGCTACTTCGCTTTCGAATCCGCACACCCGGACAAGGTCCGCAAGCCATATCTCTACTTCGTTGACTACGGCCTCTCCAACACAACGCCGCGCGGCTATCTCTTTGACATGCGCGCGCTCAAAATCGTCGACGGTCCCTTCATGGTCGCCGCGGGGCGCGGCTCGGTATCCAACTCCCGTAACGTACCGACACGTTTCTCCAATTCCTTCGGCGCAGCAACGACGTCGCTCGGCCTGTACGTGGGTCAGGAGTTGTACAAGTTCACTGGGCACTCGGGCGGCCGTGCCTATCATTCAGTCGGACTCCGGCTCGCTGGCGTGTCGGGCAACTTCAACGACAACGCACGCGCACGCGGAGTCGTTGCACATGGCGCCCCCTACGTAACAGCGACCCGCGCCGGTCGCAGCGAAGGTTGCCCCGCGATGGCTCCGGCGCGCGCGAAAGAATTGCTCCCCAAGCTTGCGAGCGGCGGCATGGTGTTCCTCTTCGCCCCCGACACCAACTGGATGGCGAACGATCCGTGGCTGACAGCGGGGTGAGCAGCAGGCTGCACTGATCGATGATGGTGCTGGCTGGCGAATGATCGAAAACCCTTGAAGCTCGCGCCGTGCCCAACTGTGGCAGGCCGAGTTCTCTTGAGCGGATCGATCATAGAATGCGTCTTAACGATGTTGCGCGACTCCTGACCATTGTACTGTGCGGCGGCTGTGCCACGCACGATTCGGAGACGAATCTCCGCGACGCCCTCGAAATCTGACGTATGGGACCCAAAGCTACGCGGGCCGGACCAATTCTTCGGCTTGCCGAGGCCAGTTCGACCCGTATCTTTGCATGTGTCCGCACGATGCACTCTGGCGGAGTCTATGAGGAGCTCAGCATGTCGTCTGCAAACCGCACTATACGTGAAGGGATCGTGGTCGGGTTGATCGGTTACGCAGCGGTGGCCGTTTTCTACACCGTCTTCGACCTGCTCGCCGCTCGCCGCGCTTTCTATACTGTCAACCTGCTCGGCAGGGCGGTATTCAGGGGACTTCGCGACCCGGACGTCCTGATGTTCCCTGTGGCCATCGACAAGACAGCGATCATCTGGTACAACGCCATGCACCTGGTAATCGCGCTCGTCATCGGTCTTGTCGTCACGGGACTCGTGGGTACTGCGGAACAGCACCCGAGACGACGCTTCGGCGTCCTGTTCGTACTTATTTCCGGATTTGTAATCACAATACTGGCCGTTGGCATTCTCACCGGTCCAATGCGTCCGGTGCTCCCGTGGTGGTCGATAGTCGTTGCGAACACGCTTGCAGTGATACTTGCCGGTCGGTACCTGATGCAGAAGCGGCCGGGACTCAGCGGCCGACTGCTGGAGATCAATGCGTGAGAAATGGGGTCAGGTCTTGCGTCGTGCGCGCACGGCGCAAGACCTGACCCCCGCGCATGCCCCCGCACATGCGCCTGTGGTCGCTACACCCAAAGTATCTGGATCCACAAGGGCTCGTTGCACTATGGCGTGAATCGTTGCTGGCACGTGCGGTTCTGCGCGGTGAAACTCGCGGTTACAAGCATCATCCTCAGCTGGAACGCTTCCTGATGCACGAGCGGCCACGATCCGCGATAAACGCCTATCTTGCCGCTGTGTACGCCGAGGCGGTGGCGCGCGGATACAACTTCGGCCGTAGCAAGATTGGGCCGGTTCGTGTGGTTTCATCAATTCCGCTAACAACCGGACAACGCGATCACGAATGGCAGCATCTTCTCCAAAAGCTCGCGGTGCGCAACCCGACGCTGTACACCAGATGGTGCGAGACGACTGCACCAGAGTGTCATCCTCTGTTTGATCTCATCGCTGGCAACACCGCAACATGGGAACGAGCGCTCGCGCCACGGGATTGACGCAAAGGAACCAGATTTCGTCGCCAGAGCAACAGAACGGATAGCGTTTTCTACCTGAACCGGAATCAACATTCCATGCGGATCCACACGCTTGCCGCGCTCGCGGCTACAGCCATTCTCATTCCCACCGCTGGCCGTCTTGACGGACAGGCTATCGCGCAGGCAACTGTGCCGTTGCTCGTGGAGGGCAACCGCCCGTTCATCGAACTCACTTTTCACAAGCCCGACGGGTCGGTGCGCAAGGCGCGGTTTCTAATAGACACGGGCGGCGGCGGGTTTCTGATTACCGAGCCGCTCGCACGTGACATCGGCTTGCATTGGGGCCCGACGATGCGTGAAGAGGGCGCAGAGTTTGCCGTGATCGACGCTCCTCCGGAGACCGACGTTGGCAACTTTCGCCTGAACCTGAATCCGCAACGAACGTTGGTCGTCATTGGCGCGAGCAGTACACTCTCGCCGGCTGCACCCGGTCACGCCGATGGTACAATACCAGGCCATGTCCTTGCCCAGTACGATGTCGTGTTCGACTATCCCGCCGGCAAATTCACGATCGCAGACCCAGGAACCATGCCCCATCGCGGAGTACAACTACCGATGACGGTCGGGCCCCGGTCGGGATTTCCGCGAACCGAGATCGTGGTGGATGGCAAGACGTACGGACTGCTCATCGACACCGGTGCGTCATTCACAATGGTTTCAGAAGTCGTGCTCAAGGCTTGGGGCGCTAGCCATCCAGACTGGCCGCGCTACACCGGCGCATACGGTGACGCTGCGACGCTCGGCGGACAGACCCTGGAGACGATGTTTCTGCCGGGCGCTCTGTGGGGATCATTACAACTCGCAAAATTCGGTGTCGTGTCTCAGCACGAAGGTGTCTTCGAGCGCTACATGAGCGGGATGATGGCAGCGCCGATCATCGGTTCGCTAGCGGGAAATGTTCTCAAGTTTTACCGCATCGAACTCGACTATGCTGACCAACGCCTCTACATATCCGAGGGCGGGAAGTAAAGGGGAGATAATGGGCACCGTTGGGAGCTACTCCGCGTCCCGAAAGCGACCCTCCAGATTCCTCAAAGCACCTGTCGGACAGTCGTGCGGCAGCCGCGGTCATGGCTCTCCGATTGCTTCGTTTTGACGGATGCCAAACGATATCCGGAGCCTCCATTATGCGGCCGCACTCTGCGCCTGCGTTTCCCTGGGCATGAGCGCATTGCCTTCGCCAGCCTCGGCTCAAGCCCAGTCTCATGTCCTCTCCGCGCAGGAAAGCGATCCAATCAACATGGGCTGGATGCAGGGCTTCCCTCCGCCCAAGGACAAGCTGCTGAATTTCGCGGACGGGTCGTTCTTCCAGTTCCCCGCCATGCGCTGGAGCGTAGTGCACATGCGGGAGTTCATGCCCACCGTGAACGTTTCACGCGGGATCGGCGCGCCGGATCCACTGCCGTACAGCCTCGACTCGCATATCGATTCGATCATGTTCCGGCCGCTGAATGCCGTGAAAGACATGACGTGGGCACAGTCGCTCATGCAGAACTACACGGACGGTATTCTGATCCTGCATCGGGGTCGCATCGTTTACGAACGATACTTTGGTGCGCTGACCGCCAATAACGAGCACGCCGCAATGTCGGTGACGAAATCGTTTGCCGGCACGCTCGCGGCGGTGTTGATAGCTCAAGGCAAGCTGGATCCCAACAAGCCGGTGACCGACTACATCCCCGAGCTCAAGGAATCGGCGTTTGGCGACGCCACCGTGCGTCAGGTGCTGGACATGACCACCGCACTGCAATTCAGTGAAGACTACGCCAATCCGAAAGCCGAGATCTGGGAGTACTCGGGGGCCGGTAATCCGCTGCCCAAACCGAAGGGCTACACAGGTCCGATCGGTTACTACGCAGCACTCCAAACTGTGAAGAAGGCAGGCACACACGGTGACGCATTTGGATACAAGACACCAAACGCCGATGCCGCGGGCTGGCTCATAGCTCGCGCGAGCGGCAAATCTGTGGAAGAACTCCTTTCCGATCTGGTCTGGAGCAAGATCGGCATGGAACAGGACAGCTACTATTCCGTGGACGAACTCGGCGTACCGTTCGCTGGCGGCGGATTCAACGCCGGCCTGCGCGACATGGCTCGGTTTGGTGAACTGATTCGGAACAACGGTCGCTGGAAAGGTGTGCAGATTCTACCCGCCAGCGCGGTCGAGGACATCGCGAAACAGGGTAGCAAGGAGGCTTTCGCAAAGTCGGGCCACCCCGAATTGCCAGGATGGTCGTACCACGACATGTGGTGGCACACGGGTAATGCAGATGGTGCCTTCGCCGCTCGCGGTGTGGATGGGCAGACCATCTACATCGATCCCGCCGCGGAAATGGTGATTGTGCGCTTCGCCTCAAATCCGGTCGCCGCGAACAGTGCAAATGATCCGACTTCGCTACCCGCTTATGAAGCGGTCGCTAAGTATCGGATGAAACAGAAGTGAGTCGTCGAAGCGCATTGCGGGGTCAGGTCTTGCGCCGTGCGCGC
>JBDTAB010000206.1:0-11215 GCA_039924865.1 Gemmatimonadaceae bacterium
CGCGCGCGTGGCATTGGTCGCTCCGTCGGGGCCACTCAAGGGTGACTCTGACGTTGAGGCTGCAATTGTGAATGCCAGGTCGCTTGGGTGGGATCCCGTTGTCGGTGATCACGTGCTTGAGCGGTACAGCTACTTTGCCGCGCGCGATGCCGACCGCATTGCGGACTTCAACTCGGCGCTGCGCAACGACTCGATTGACGCGATATGGTGCCTGCGCGGCGGCTACGGGGCTATGCGCATCGTCGAGTCTCTCGATTATGCAGCTGCCAGAAGGCACCCGAAGCCGATCATGGGATATTCGGACATCTCGGTCCTCCACGCCGCGTTTGGTCGTGTCTGCGAGATTGTTTCGTACCATTGTCCAAATGCTCGCACGCCACTCACACCATTCGCGCGTGATTCATTCGAGCGCGCGCTGCTGCTTGGAACTGACTCTTGCGGCACGGCCACGGGGGCGCGTGTCATTCGCGGCGGTCGTGCGCGCGGGCGGCTCGCTGGCGGAAATCTTTCGTTAGTCTCGTCGCTTGTCGGGACACGCTATCTGCCTGACCTGGACGGTGCGATTCTCGTCATCGAGGATACAAACGAGGGCCTGTATCGTATCGATCGCATGTTGACGCAGATGTCACTCGGCGGCGCACTGTCGTGCATTACAGGCATTGTTTTTGGGTATTGCACATCATGCGATACCGATGAATCGCCTGGTGATACGCGACAATCTCGCACACTCGACGACGTGCTCCGAGAAATTGCGAGCGCGCTGAATGTTCCATGTATCGCGGGCATTCCAATGGGACACGTAGACGATCAGTGGACCATTCCGCTTGGCGCGATTGCGACCCTCGACGCCGACACCCTAACCATCAATGTGGAATCAACATGACGAAGAGTGGAAGCGATCTCATTGCTGAAGCAAAGGCTCGCGTAAGAGAAATCGATGCGCCGCAGGCGGTCGTTCAGCAAGCGAAAGGCGGCTCGGTCTTTCTTGACGTTCGCGAGCCGGCGGAATGGAATCTGGGCCACTTGCCCAATGCGATCCACATTCCTCGCGGGCAGCTGGAAGGGAAGATCGAAGCAGTCATTACCCGCGAAACTGAGATCGTGATTTACTGTGCGCGAGGCTCACGGTCCGCGCTTGCCGCTGACACGCTTCAGCAGATGGGGTACACAAACGTGGTATCACTCGCCGGTGGTTTTCGCGCATGGGCAGAGTGCGGCGGCGATATTGACGATTGAACGGTGTCTCTCGGGGGGCAGCAGACGGGCGAGGCCACGCCAGCTGCTCTCGATACACCTTCAATCAAAAGAAGTTGATTCCGCCAGCATCATCAAGGCGCTTCGCGTCCTCTTCAGCCGCGTCGTTTGCCTTTTCGCGTAGGCGTTGAAGCTCGATGCTGCTCGAGCTTCGATCGTAGCCGTCTTTAACGTACTCACGGACAGTTTCCCATCTTCCATGAGCAGGGGTTGCGGCGGCGTTCCATCCGCGGTTGAGATCATCTTCCACGCCCTCAAACGAAAGGCCGCGATAATCGGGATTGCGTGCTGCGAGGTGGCCGATCTTGTATGCTGAACTGACCGATTCGTAGTGCCGATCGGAGAGCCGTGTGGGTGAGTTCTCATAGTGATTGCGATATACGGCGTCGTCACCAAGAGAATATTCCTGCGCGACTTCGGCCACAGCATCGCCGGCCCACCATCCGCCAATTGCTCCAGCAATTCCGCCGATTATCGTTCCAACGGGGCCGCCGAGGGACCCGATAGCCGCACCGACAACGACTCCGGAAAGACCGCCGGCGGCTTCGCCGACCTCGTTTCCAGTGCGTGACCATCGGTTTTGATTGGAAGCGTGCTTGTCATCTCCCGTGTCGTTCATCCATCCTCCGCGGTGTGTGGCGGTTCCGTGCTCGAGAGAGAGCGTCGGCAATACTCCATGAAAAGCAAGGCGAGTGCCATTCGGCTTGACAGCAATGCGTTCCTCGCACCGATTCAATGAATGAAGACTGCCATCCATCTGGGCACGCAGGGCTGGAACTATTCCGACTGGGCCGGTGTGTTTTATCCCTACGGCGCGCGACCCGCGGACTTTCTCTCCGTCTATGCGCGTGCATTCCGCACCGTGGAAGTCGATTCAACATTCTACGCGGTGCCACCAGCGGCCACTGTGCGTGGATGGTACGACCGTACGCCATCGAACTTCATTTTCGCACTGAAGTTCCCACAAACGGTCACGCATGAAGCGCGGCTGCGCGACGTGGACGGTACGGCGGCCATATTCTTCGATCGAGCGCGCGAACTTCGCGAGAAACTCGGGCCCGTTCTCGTGCAGCTTGGTCCTGACTTCGGCCCGGAGGAACTTCCAGCGCTCGTCGCGTTTGTTCCACGAATTCCACGTGACGTGCGTGTTGCAATTGAATTTCGTTCTCGAGGCTGGATGACACCGGGAGTGCTCGCGTTTCTGCGGGACTACGGCATCGCGGTCGCGCTGGTTGATGGACAGTGGATTCCGCGGAGGTGGATGATCGAACTGCTTGCCCGTCCAACCGGATCATTTCATTACGTGCGGTGGATGGGCCCCAATCGAAACATCGTCGACCATTCGCGAATCCAGGTGGATCGCTCGAAAGAGCTGGCACGGTGGGTGGAAGCGATGGCGAGCGTTCCCGGCAGCGTCAGCGACGTCTACGGCTACGTGAGTAATTTCTTTGCCGGTCACGCGCCCCGCTCAGCGCGAGAGTTGCAGCAGATGCTCGGCCTGGACGATGTCGATCCCGAGATGCTGGGCGAGCAAATGCGGCTGTTCTGACCAGCGTGGCCGCCGGACGCGGCCGTTTTGACGGTTGTGCGGCGCGTCGCTCGCGGCGCTAGCTTCCGCGAATGGCTCGACGAGCACGCGATTACGTCCTGATCGTACTATCAGTCTTGTTTGTTGGTCTCACAATGTCTCTGGGGTTCTGGCAACTCCGCCGGCGCAGCCAGCGACTGGCGCAGAACGCGGAGGTCATATCGCGACTGGCCGACCCCGCAATTCCCGTACGACAGCTGTCTCAAGATTCCGCTGCTTTCCACTACCGCCGGGTCTACCTGAATGGGCGATATGATTATTCGCGCGAACTCAAGATCGTCTACCGGTCTCGCGATGGATCGCCAGGGATCAACATCGTGACGCCTCTAATAATTGCCGGCACGGATACAGCGGTACTCGTAAACCGGGGATGGGTGTACGCGCCTGACGGGCGGACGGTGGATCTCTCGCAATGGCGTGAGTCCGATTCGTTGGGCGGCATTGGCTACGCGCGTCCGCTTTTCCGACCCTTCTCCGGGCCGCCAGGGCTACCAGGGCGGCCAGATTCGTTCCGGTGGCTCGATCTAGGCGCGTTGCGCTCGCGATTGCCCTACCCGCTCTACCCCTTTGTGATAGTACTGGAAGGTGATACGGACTCCCACGGTAAAGTCCCGCCGCGCGTTCCGCCTCCACCGCTGGATGAGGGCCCACACCTCAGCTACGCGATTCAGTGGTTCTCGTTCGCGATCATAGCAGTGGTCGGGATGTACTTCTTCTTGCGTGCGTCTGCCAATCCCACCGGGCTGGTCGAAGACATCCTGTCCTCGAAGGACGCCGAGTCGGACGAACGCTAGATCCGAATGGTCTCGATCGAACGATGAAAGAGCGGCAGCACTCGTCGGTCGTGACGAACATCGGCGACGACATAACCGGTCACTGCGATCGCATCGAGGAGGTCTGTTTCGGTGACGGTTCCATCGTGGTCGATGGTCACCTGTCCGAGAGCCACGTCAGCCCACCGGATGCCAAGCACCGGCGTCAACGCCGTGAAGACCGCGCGCTTGCAATGCTCGCCACGCATTCCCGCAATTGTTACGACTGTAATCATGCCGTGGCCAAGTTAGTTAAGCGACGTGTTCGCTGGCAATGGCAACGGCGGTTTCTTTTTGCGGGAAACAAGGCGCTTCTCCAGCGCCGGAAGGAATTCATCGTACTTGGAGCCAGGGTTCCACAGCACCCAACCGTCATATCCAGCATCGTAAACTGCCTGCTTTTGCTGTTCGATTTGTGCAGGTCCGTAATGTGGCGTACCGAGCGTAAATGCCTGCAACCAAGGACGAACGTGTTCCGGAGTTGTGATGCCGAGTTTCGCGTCGCGCTCGCGCGCGCTGGTCAAGGCGATGAAAATCGTCTTGTGTGGCTCCGCGTTAGGATATGGAATCCTGAACGCGCCCCGAGGATACAATGAGGGGTAAACCATCGGTAGCACGACATCCACGACCGGCGAGATCTGCTCCCAGTCCTGACCGACTTCGAGCGCGCCACGAACCGTGGTAACGAGGCCGAAAATATCCGCCGTCATACGCACGCCGCGCTTGTTATATCGCTCTTGCGCTTCCTTTAGAAAGTCGTGCAGTGCTGCAGGCTTGGTCCGGCCCGCCGCTTCCGGGAAGACCTGCTTTGGCAGCGACTTGTATGGCTCCGGGAATCGCACGTAGTCAAACTGGATCTCGCCGAATCCCATTTGCACGGCCTCGTCGGCAACGCGGAAGTTGTAGTCCCAGATCACACGCGAATACGGGTTTACCCACGTGAGACCCTTCTTGTCCTTCCACGGCGTTCCATCGGGTTTCCGAATTACATGATCCGGGTTCATTCGTGCGGCGACGGAATCCTTGAATATCACCATGCGTGCAATGGGAAGGATTCCATGCGCGCGAAGCGTGTCAACAAGGGCGCGCATGTTGGCCACCTTGTTCATCTTTCCTTCGTTGCGTTGCAGCAATGGGTCTGACGAATGCCAGTTGAGCCCGAATTCATCCTTGATGTCGATGACGAATGCGTTGATCTCAGTCGAATCTGCAATCGCGATGAGATGACGCATCTTGGCCGAGCTCTGCGCGGCAAATCGATTGACGTAAAGACCACGAATGGCGCGCGGTTCTTTCTGTAGCGCTATCACCTCCGCCGTACCCGTCGGCGTTACCGGTGTCGTATCGGCCGCGCGAGTTGCCGTCGCCGATTCAGGCACTGATGCGCGCTCGCCAGTCTTAGCGGAGACTGCGGCGATGCCGGAAGAAGCCGGTGACGCTGGTGCCTGAGCTGTTCTGGAACTGGCTGGCTCGCACGCGAGTAGCGTGGCGAGAAATAGTGCGGCGATGCGGGTAGGATACACGTCGTCTCGGGCTGAGAGGGAACAGTCGGGGAAATTTAGAAGGTGGACGGGGAGCGGAGTATATTCAGCGCGATGACCTGGAGCATTCGCTTTCGTCCTGATCGATACCGGCCAGCGCTGGCGCTCGCGGCGACACTGATGGCGGCGGCGGTCAGTCCGGCATGTTCCAGCAGGTCGAGTGACCCGCCCGACGCAGAATTCCTCGTTGCGACGGCGGACTCCACCTTTTGGGTTCGGAGCGGCGCGCAGGGGATCCGAGTAAAGGCTGTCCCGATGACATTGGCGCATTTCGGGGGCCGGTTCCATGAGGTGTTCATCACTGACGTCGATCGGTCCTTCGACGACGCTGTTTTTACCGGCGAGCGAGTTTACGTCCGGGACCTCCAGACAAACGATTCGTCATTGGTCTACGGCGATACGGCTATCACGGCCATCGCCGCACATCACGCGCGCGCGAATCCCGATGCTGTCCCTCTCGGGCCGGACGATGACGCGCCGTCCAATCCCGACATCACCGCTACCGGTGAGACGGATATTCTTGAAATCCGCGGGCCGTATGCACTGCTCGAGCATCGGGTGGTGTACGAGATGCAGGGCGGCGACCAACACGATACGGTTCGTACCGCAGTGGACTTGCGCACTGGTGCCGCCGCGACTCCAAAAGCAATGGCCCGTGACTCGGCGGCAGAAGACTCGAACCTCGTTCGGACCGTCCCTCGCTCCTGGGCGAGAGAAGGCTACACCCTGTACGCGCGCGGAATCGGTGACGGCTCCATCATGCTGTCGATGCGCGACGATTCCAAACACAAATGGCCTCTGTTCGCCGTTGGCGCTCAGCCGCGAATCTACTGGCTCGACAACCCTCCGATCACGGCCGCTGTGCGGCGGGCGCTTCTTAAAGCGTTCAATTCCGCGGCGTCGTACGACGAGACAGTCAAATTTGCAAAGTACGTGGCACCGAGAGCAAAACCGATAATCCGCGGCATGGGGCACGCGTGAACAGCCGGTTCTGCCCCCGTACGTCAGAAGCCAGAGGAACGAAGGAATGATTGGGAAAACACCGCGAGATTCGAATGCGATTCTAGCCGACCTGATGATGCCGAACCAGGCAAACGGCCTCGCCACGCCGTCAATCTTCGGCGGCGTGATAATGAGTATGGTGGACAAGTGTTCCGCTCTCTCAGCCATGAAACACTGCGGCGGCCAGGTCACGACGCTCTCGGTGGAGCGGATTCTCTTCAAAGAACCAATCATGGTTGGCGAACTGGTGGAGATTCGGTCTCATGTCGTCCACGTCGGGCGCACCTCGATGTCTGTCGTCGCGGACGTATACGCCGAAGATCTGCGAACCGGGAATCGCCGCCATACCAACGCCTGCTGGCTCACGTTCGTTCACCTCGGCGATGACGGTCGACCCGCCCCGGTCCCGCCCCTCATCCTCGAAACCCCGGAAGATCACGAGCTCCACGCCGTAGCAGCGCGGCGCAAGGAACAGCAGCTCGCGGAGCGTAACTAGGGGACGCAGGCTGGGCGCGGGGATAGCGGAGGCGGCTAATTATCGGTTGCTCAGTAGCGACATCATATTTGTGACTTTGCCGCAGCGGTTACCGGTTATATAATACCGAGAGAATTGTTCGGGAAGGTTTTCTCTCAACCGAGGTCGATGTTCCAGAGTTGGTCGCCGGCGTCTAGCCCCGCCTTTGCCGCAGTGGGGACCGAATTGGCAGCGGTACTTCTACAGATTGCGGTCACTCTAGGACTGATGGTGGTCTGTGCGTGGCAGTACCGCCAGTACCGGAAGCCTGTCTTCGCATGGTGGTCGCTCGCCTGGGGACTGTACATCGTACGGCTCGCCGCCATCGGCGCATTCATATTCACGCGCCAGACGGTACTCCTCTACTGGCACCAGGTCTTCACAGGCTGGACCGCGATCGCGGTACTCGCCACGGCGCTGGTATTCTCCGGCCGCCTGCAACGTCGACGCTGGCACATACTCGCGGTTCTCTTCCCGCCGATCTGGTCGTACTTCGCGGTTTACCACCTGGGACGATATACGCTCGCGTCCGTTCCGATGGTGCTCTTCCTCTCGTGCGCCACGCTCTGGACCGGCGTTGTCTTCATGAGATATGCGCGTACGACTCGCTCCACTGGCGCGACCGTGCTTGCCGCCGCGTTCTTCGTATGGGGAATTCATCACCTTGACTACCCGGTTCTGCGGGCGTACGGCGCATGGCTCCCTTGGGGCTACTACGTCGACGTACTGCTAACGGTCACAGTGGGTGCGGGAATTCTGCTCCTTGTCACCGATGATCTGAGGCGTGGCGTGGACACACTCGGCAATCTTTCGTCAGATCTGATGTCGGCCGCGTCATCGTCGCGCGATCGAGTTGTCACGACGATTCTTCAGCGGATCGTATCGGTGCCAGCAGTGAGCGGTGCGGCCGTTTTCCGGCTTGAACCACGCGGCGGTGGCTTTTTTGAATGTGGTGTCGGTGCCTGCGAGAGTTGGACGGGCACGCGACCGGCCGGCCAGCAGACAGAACTCATCGCCCGTGTTGCCGCGGGCGCCGAGCGTGCGATCATCGCGCCAGGGTGGAGTGCGATGAGTGCGGAAGACGGTGGCCGGAGCGCGTTTCCGTTCGCGGCAGTACTCCCCATTGAGAGTCCAGCGGATGATGTCAACGGAAGTGCACTTGTCATTGTTGCCGAAGATCATGTGCCATTCGCAGCCTTGGACGCGGACTTTCTAACGGCGCTCGGCCGCCAACTGGGTGGTACGCTCCAGAATTCACGCCTGTATTCAGCGTTGCAGCAACGCACGGCTGATCTGGAGCGGCTGTCGACCCGCATGGTGCTTCAGCAGGAAGAGGAGCGTCGTCGCTTGTCACGTGAACTGCACGATGAGACGGCACAGCTTCTGTCGGCCATCAAGATGGAGCTGGCGATTCTCCGAGACGTAGTTCCAGAGCCGCACACGATGCGAGTGGATGATGCGCTTACACTCACCGATGCTGGAATCAGGAGTATCCGAGCGGTGATGCACGATCTACGACCCACACTGCTTGACGATCTGGGTCTCGTGCCAGCTCTGCGATCTGTCGCGAATGCGTTCGCGCAGCGCTCTGGTACCACGGTCCGCCTGGATCTTCCGTCGGCACGTGAGCTGCCGGTGCTCGAGGATGGAGCGGATCTCGCGCTGTACCGCGCTCTGCAGGAGGCTCTCTCCAATATCGGTCGTCACGCCGATGCGTCTGTGGTGGCCGTTTCGCTCCGCACTGACGCTGGCAACGTCACTCTAACGGTTGCGGACAACGGGTGCGGATTGCCCGAACGTAACGGTGCATCCTCGCGATCCGGAATGGGACTGATTGGCATGCGCGAGCGTTTCGCGTCGCTCGGCGGCGATGTGCAGTTGCGCGATCTAGCCTCCGGCGGCGCGCAGCTGGACGCAAGCCTTCCGGTCGACATCGGAGCGGTCGCGTGATGTCTGACACCGAGCTCGTAACGGTGCTGGTCGCCGATGATCACGCAGTCGTGCGAGCCGGCATTCGGCATATACTCGAATCGATGGATGGCGTCTCCGTCATCGGCGAAGCGAACGACGGCCCGTCGGCGCTGCAGCGTGCGCGCGATTTGCATCCGAACCTGGTGATTCTCGACGTCTCAATGCCTGGCGGATCGGGACTGAGCGTCCTTTCCGATCTGCGCCGAGACGTGGACGGAGTTCGTATCCTCATGCTGAGCATGCACGACGACGCGGAATACATCGCCGAGAGCGTCCGCGCCGGCACCAATGGCTATTTATTGAAGGACAGTGCCGCGACCGATCTGCGTGCCGCTGTCCGTGCGGTAATGGATGGGCAGAGTTTTTTCAGTCCAGATCTGAGTCACGCGCGCGGCTCTGCAATTGCGCAGCAGGAATCGCCGATCACGAAGCGCGAGCGGCAGGTGCTCGTGCGCGTCGCAGCCGGTGGCACCAACAAGGAAATCGCCGCCGATCTCGGGATCAGCCACCGAACAGTGGAAACACATCGTGAAAGCATCGCGCGAAAGCTTGGTATTTCTTCGGTAGCCGGCCTCACGCGCTACGTAATAGAGCACCATTTGACAGATGACTAAACGCTCCGACGCCAGTCTGGCTGCCTTGCCAGCGGCCGACACTCATATTGCCTCTCGAATCGCGTGGGCAGCAGGGGCGATTGCTGTTGTTGTACTACTTGTCTGGCAGGCGATGACTACGAGTGGTAATCCGGATCCGTTGGTGAGCGGTGGCAGGACAGCCGCCTCGATCGACATTGCGGTGCTCGTCTTCAGAGAAGGTCTCGAGTGTATTCTTGTGCTGTCCGCCATAACGGCGAGCATGGTTGGAAACAGCAAGTCGTACCGCAGACCGATTGGACTCGGTGCAGCAGTCGCGTTTGTAGCGACGCTGATCACGTGGCGGATTGTCATAGGGATTCTCGACAATATCTCGGAGAGCGTGCCGGCGCTCGATCTTCAGGCAGGCACCGGGCTCCTTGCGATAATCGTTCTGCTCATCGTAATGAACTGGTTCTTTCACAAGTTCTACTGGTCGGGCTGGATCTCGCTACACACGAAAAAGAAGAAGGAGTTGCTGAAGGGAGCCAACCACGGAACGTCGGCGGTTCGCGTTGCGTGGGGGCTCGCGTTACTTGGATTCACGTCGCTTTACCGTGAAGGGTTCGAAGTTGTGCTGTTTCTTCAGAACTACAGGCTCAAGCTTGGTGGGACCGCGGTGCTTCATGGTGTCGTTCTGGGGTTGATCTTTTCGGCCGCCGTAGCGGTGCTGACATTTGTCGCGCACCGGAAGCTGCCATATAAGCGCATGCTCATTCTCACGGGCGCAATGCTTGGCGTCGTACTTCTGGTAATGGTGGGCGAACAGGCGCAGGAGATGCAGCTCGCTCACTGGATAGGAACGACTCCGATTCCAGCTTTGGGCGGGATCATCCGTCCCTGGATGGGGCTGTGGTTCGCAGTTTTTCCGACCGTCGAGACGCTGGTCGCTCAAGGGATCGCGGCGGCGGTGGTACTTGGATCGTACGGTGTGGTGCAGATGCAACTTGCGCGACAGCGGCGCACGGCGGTCCGGCCGGTAGTCAAACGGGAGGCTGGCGTTGTGTTGGTACAACCGCACAACTCTGCCGATTAGATTCGGCTTATGGACTGCGGACCGCTGCTCGACCCTGGGCATCCTTCGTACCCGATGGTACAGCGAATTGTGGCGGATTTGCGGCGCGACTTCTTGCGTTGGCGTGCCAAGGTTCGCGAGTTCGAGTTGGCGTCGGCTAACAGCACGGCCGGCGAGCCTGGCGAGGCTGCCCTTGCTCTGGAGGCCGAAGTACGCGCACTTGCCGTGGACATCGAGAGCTACGTGGCCGAGATCAATTACATGGGCGTGTCGTTCGACGTCCAGCAACTCTTTGAGGAGGCACCGTGAGCAGCGTCAATGACATGAAGCCATTCGAGACACCCGATGGTACCCGCTGGGGAGTCGAGGTGCAGTTGCCAGGTGCGAGCAGCGTCAACATCGTTTTTCATCATCCGGATCCGAGTACTTCGCGAAAGGATCGCTACGCTCGCCTTCGGTGGCGGGGTCCGGAGGCATCTGACGTTACCGCGCGCCTGAGTGTCGCGAAAGTCAGGGCGGCGCTCAGCGACGTCATTATGGCCGACCTGTTTCAGCGGTCAATGCCGATCGGCTTTGGCGCGCCGGCGTTCGCGACGGCCTAGAAATCCAGCCCTGGGACGGGCTGATTCCGGAAAATAGAAAAACCCCAGGGAGCATCCCGGGGTTCAAAATCTGCCACGCGCGCCGTCATTGGAACTCTACGTCCTACCGATCGGCGGCGGGCAATACAATATCTATTTATTAAAAGACGCCTGAACTGGCCGTCGGTAACACCAGTGGAGCTGAGGGGAATCGAACCCCTGACCTCTGCAGTGCGATTGCAGCGCTCTACCAACTGAGCTACAGCCCCCGCGCCCGTTAAAACTGGCTGCGACAAAGGCGTAGC
>JBDTAB010000207.1:0-5030 GCA_039924865.1 Gemmatimonadaceae bacterium
TCCTGCCGGTATTCTTCCTCCCCGCGCTCACCGGGACTCCGCATAGCGAAATTTTGAGTCTCACGCTCGGCGCCGCGGCCATTCTTGGCCACGTGCGACCCGTGTTCCTGCTTGGGCAGAAGGGCGGCAAGGGCGTTGCGACAGCTGGTGGTGTGTTTCTTGGAGTGGCGTGGCTGCCGGCGGTGATTGCAATTGCAGTCTGGATCGTGGTGTTCGCAGCGTCACGATACGTTAGCGTGGCTTCACTGGCTGCGGCGGTTGCGCTGCCACTCGCGTTCCTCGCGACCGGCACCCCCGCCGCGGACGGGTACTTTATCGCGTCGGTGGTCGTAGCAATGTTTGTGTTCTACACGCACCGCGCCAACATCGGTCGGCTGCGCCGAGGGGAGGAGCATCGATTCGCGCGACACAGGGGCGGCACTGCAGAACCCCAACCACAACCGCGACGAATAGCGTGAGGACGGCCAGCCGATGAAGTGCGCTGTGCTTGGTGCTGGTGCTTGGGGTACGGCGCTCGCTGACCGACTAGCTCGCAACGGTCACGAAACGCGCATCTGGGCGTATGAGAACGCGGTAGTCGATTCCATCAACGATTCACACACTAACCGGTTCCTTGCCGGGATTGTGCTGCATGAATCGCTTAGGGCGTCGGCAGAGATGGTAGAGGTCGTTCCGGATGCGGATTTTGTAGTGCTCGTTGCACCGTCGCATGTGACACGAGCTGTTGCCGAGAGTGCGCAGCCGCACTTGTCGCGCGAGGCGACGATCGTTGTTGCATCCAAGGGGATCGAGCAGCATTCGCTCGCACGAATGACACAGGTGGCGGAAGACGTTCTCGATCGGAAATCCGTAGTCGCACTTTCCGGTCCCACCTTTGCCGCGGAAGTAGCGCGATCCCAGCCCACGGCAATCGTGGCGGCGTGCGCGGATCGGGAGGCAGCGGAAGCCGTCCAACAATTATTCCACCGTCCGGCGTTTCGCGTGTACACCCAGCACGATGTCACTGGCGTTGAACTGGGTGGCGCGGTCAAGAACGTGATGGCGCTTGCGACTGGAATCGCTGAGGGACTGGACGTTGGTTTCAATGCGCGCGCCGCGCTCATCACACGAGGGCTGGCGGAGATGACGAGACTCGGCGTCGCTCTCGGCGCTGATCCTGCTACGTTTGCGGGACTCGCAGGCGTCGGCGACCTGGTGCTGACGTGTACCGGACATCTCAGTCGGAACCGTGCACTCGGAGTTGAGATCGGACGCGGCAAGACACTGGACGAGGCGCTCGCCGGTGTCGAGACTATCGCGGAGGGAGTGATAACAACGCGATCGACCAGGGCGCTTGCGGAGCGCGTCGGCGTGACTATGCCGATTGTCGATGCGGCTTTTTCTGTGCTGTTTGACGGACAATCGCCACGTGACGCGATCGTTGACTTGCTGAACCGGGATCCGCGCCCCGAGCGCGACGAGTAAAGGGAGAAATCGTGACTACGATACCAGTCCGGGAGTTTTTCTCGATCGGGGATGTCTGCGATCTTACTGATCTCAAGCCCCACGTGCTGCGGTACTGGGAGAGCCAGTTTCGCTTTTTGCATCCTGCCAAGAATCGGTCTGGCAATCGTGTGTACCAGCGGCGCGAAGTGGAGCTGATAATGCTCGTCAAGGATCTCCTTTACGTCGACAAGTACACCATTGAAGGCGCACGAGCGCGCGTGGATGATTTCAGAAAGAGTGGCGAACTCAAGCCCGCAGCCCGTGCGGCGCTCGAAGCGTCGGCCGTCGACACGATCGAGAACGACCTGGAGCGGATTCTACACGCGTTGAATGGCGAGGACCTTGAGGACGGCGGGTCCGACGGCGGATCAGATGCCGAATCGGATGAGGTCGACGCCGCCGTGGACGGGGACGCGCGGTGATCGCTCCGGCTGATGCGCGGGCGGTGGCCGGTGGCCCCGTATGTGTGATCCCTGCGTTCAATGCCGCGGAAACTGTTGCCGGGGTTATCGCATCGGTGCGCCGTCATCTTGGCGATGTTGTGATACTCGGTGTTGATGACGGATCAACTGATGTGACGCGTAGTGTTCTGAAGCGCATGTGTGATCATGTCATTGCATTCGATACGAACCAGGGCAAGGGCGCCGCGCTGCGTGCTGCATTCGCATATATCGCGGAGCAGTTGCCGTCGCGTCCAGTCATCACGCTCGATGCAGATGGTCAGCACGACCCGGCTTTTGCGCCGCGGTTGCTGAAGGCTCTCGACCTTGCCGACATCGTCATAGGCTCGCGCGAAATCGGTTGCCCCTCGGTTCCACCGCACCGCCGATTGGCGAACAGGCTTTCGACGGCTGCGACCTGTGCGGTTACTCGACTTCGGCTTACGGACAGCCAGTCCGGTTTCCGCGCGTTGAGGCCGGAAGTGATCGCCACGATTGATGCGCATGGCGATCGCTACGAATATGAAACGGATTTCATTGTGCGAGCATCGCATCGTGGCTTCCGCATCGCCGAGGTTGCGGTGCCAACAATTTATGGGCCGCCAAGCCACTTCCGCGAACTGGCAGATAGCTGGCGCGTAGCACGCGTCCTCTGGAGTCATCGCGCAGCCGCCTTTCGTTCATGATGCAACTACAACCGTACGCGTGAATATTCTCTGCAGCAATGACGACGGCATTTTTGCCGCCGGTCTCGATGTTCTTGTACGCGCAGCTTCGCAGCTCGGTGATGTAACAGTGGTTGCGCCCGACCGCGAACAGAGCGCGACCAGTCACTCGCTTACAATGCATCGGCCGCTGAGACCGGTCCAAATATCGGAATGTCGCCATCAGGTTGATGGCACCCCCACCGATTGTGTGATGCTGGCCATCGAGGGGCTGATGAAAGTGCGCCCGGACTGGGTAATGAGTGGCATCAATCACGGCATGAATATGGGTGAGGACGTGCTCTATTCCGGTACCGTGGCCGCGGCAATGGAAGGATTGGCGCTCGGCGTTCCATCGATCGCGCTTTCATTCGCTGGTGGAGCGATGCGATCGGATGCGGAGAAGCTTGAAGAGCATCTTCCTGTCGTCGCTGATCTGCTGCGCAATCTCACCACGCTTGACGTGCCCCGGACGACGTTGTTCAACGTGAACCTGCCGCCCGTGTTCGGGTCGGATATCAAGGGCGTGAAACTAACCAGGCTCGGTAGACGTCAGTATACGAATTCCATTCGGCCAATGTCCGACCCGTGGGGGCGGCCGATGTACTGGATCGGGGCCGGCTCCATGTCGTGGACAGGCGGCGAGGATTCGGATTATCGTGCAGTGACCGACGGATACATTTCCGTTACGCCTCTTCACCTCGACCTCACAAACGGTGCGATGTTCGATTCAGCGGAGAGCTGGTGGCGCCCGCAGTAGATAATGAATTCAAGGGCGCACGCCGGCATCTCGTAGAACTGCTCCAGGAGCAGGGTATTCGCGATCTTGCCGTGCTCCACGCCATTGATGAGGTGCCTCGTCACCGGTTCATACCGACCGGCGTCCGTCATCGCGCGTACGAGGATGCGCCGCTCCCGATTGGGAGTGGGCAGACCATCTCGCAGCCGATGATTCACGCCCGCTACCTCGAGCTGCTCAAGCTGCGCGGGGGTGAAAAAGTGTTGGAGATCGGGACCGGGTCCGGGTATCAGACCGCGCTCCTCGCGCGGATGGCCGCACAGGTGTTTTCAATCGAGCGAATCGCCCCGCTTTTGGACCGGGCTCGTGACGTTCTGAGCGAGATCGGAGTCCGCAACGTATCGTTCCTTCTCGGAGACGGAACGCTCGGATGGAGGCAGTATGCCCCATTCGACGCGATCCTGGTATGCGCGGCGGCCCCGACGATTCCGCCCGCCTACACAGAGCAGCTTGCCGATGGCGGCCGGTTGCTCATCCCACTCGGTGAACGGGACGAACAGGTTCTGACCGTCATAACGAAGCGCGGCAACGTGCTTACTCAGGAGGAAGCGGGCCCGGTTCGGTTCGTTCCACTTCTGGGCAAAGAAAGCTGGGAGAGTTAACTTGGCCGGAATGCTACCACCGTTCGTACCGCCTTCAGTGCGGGTCGCAAGCGAAAATCTTCCGCTGATCACGGACTTCGTGATCGACCGTGTCGAGCACTCGTTCGAGAGTTCCTTTTCGATCGGTGACACGGCTGAAGGGGGCGTCGCCACCTTGCCGTCGATCGAGGAATTCGTGCTTCAGGACCCGGGTCAGGGTCGGCATGAGCCAGCGGCCGAGACTACGGAGGATGAGCAACTCATCCAAAGAGTCTCGCGCAGCCCATCTGGCGCGTACGAAGCGAAGCACGAGGTTCCGGGCGGTGCAGGGGGCGCCACAACATCCGCTCCGGCGCATGGCACGCTCGAGCCCGACCTGCTCCTTGACCGGCGCCGGCCGTTGCCGGGTTCACAGGATGCCGTCGTGAACGAGGTCGTTGAGCCCGTGGACGCGTGGGAGGCGTCAGCGGCCCGAGCGGTTGCGGACCGACCCGGATCCGCCGAGGACGCGACTGTTTTGTCCGGCTCGTCGGAGACTCTAGTTTCGCCGGCCGAGGCTGTCGGCACGCCTCCAGCCGCGCCCGAAGTTTGGGTGGCGGAAGAGCGAGACGCATTCGACTGGCACGCAGTCGCGCACCTGGCGGCTCCGCCAGCTGAGGCTCAGCGCGCAGCCGAGGAGTGGTCCTCGACCGAATGGGATCGTACCGGCTCGGTACAGGATCACGTCGCGGCGATGCTCGCGCAGGTGTCGCGGCGCGTACGCTCTGGCGAGTTGGAGGTGCAAGGCAGCAAGCAGATGGGCAGCGAGGCCGCACTTGTCGCTGCGCTCAGCGCATTGCTCGCAGAAGCGACGAAAAAGTAAAGTACAGGCGTAGCTGCGAACCATTGGAACGGCCACGAAGATTCGCGGCCGTTCTGTTATTTTACGGTCGCAACTCCCCCTCGGCCCCCGTAGCTCAGGTGGATAGAGCAGCAGTTTCCTAAACTGTTGGCCGCGTGTTCGAGTCACGCCGGGGGCACT
>JBDTAB010000208.1:0-6830 GCA_039924865.1 Gemmatimonadaceae bacterium
ACGATCTCACCGTCTAAAGAAGGATCATTCACATCCAGTGAATTCCGACGGGCGACTCGCTGTGGCGTGTGGCCACGACGCGCAATGTAAAGGCCCGGGCTGCTGCGGCCGTTGTTTGCGACATATACCAGCGTCGAGTCATCAACCCACCGCGGTGCGAGGATGTAACGGCCTCCATCGGCCAATTCGAACGCCTGTGCCGAACGGAAGCCAGGTGCGGCGGGCATCGGCTGGAGATCCAGCTTTGAGGAATCGTTCACTGCAGCCAACACCGAATCACGCCAGTGATCCCACGCATGCGTGAAGGATTCACCAAACGTCGCCTTGGCTTCCCTGTCCAGGAAGAACGGAATGGGCGCCCCGCTGGACCGCTCTACGAAGGCCGGAACCGATGACGCTCCGTGAGCTCGGGCGAGGTCGTCCCAGACATATGAACCATAGACGTAAACTGACTGGCCATATGGAAACCGCGACGTGGCGAGCGACAGCTCACCAAGGCTTGGCAACGTGTTGTCAATGGCCGTCGAACGCGTAACCGCAGACCCGAAACTTCCGTGCAATCGTCCACCACTCGTAAAACGAGACTCGTAGTAAACGGCGAGTCCTTCGGTTAGCCACGAAGGCGTGTAGTAATTGGGGAACAGTACGGGATTCCGTCCGAATACTGATTGCGCCGCACGCCACCAGCCGCGGCTGCGATCCAGGTGGAAGATGTGAGTGAGTTCGTGCTGAATCACAAGCACGGTCCAGTCGTCGTAGCTTTCGAGCGACGGCTCGTCGACGGGCGGCCTCGCGTAGATGATGATACGCGGTCGCGGAACTACAGTTGCCGATCCGTTTGACGCGTCTGTCGCGTCGCTGATTACCACATCGATCAAGCCGCGCGGCGTCGCGAGTTCGCCAGCCAGGTTCGAGTACGCGCGCTCCGCGACCGACGCCGCGTGCCGCGCTTCCGGTTCGAGCCGCGGTGTAAAGTGAACTCTGAAGTGCTGCGTGGAAATCGTGCGCCAGGTTTCGTTGGACGGAACCTGTGCTTGCGCGCTTCTGCTGAAGGAGCCGAAAATCAGCAATGCAATAACGATACGACTGGCGGCGGCGATCCAGCGCGTACGTAATCGCATATGAGTTAGCCTCACGGCTTGGAGCGCGCGAACGTCGCGAAATACTTCTCCAATCCGTTGACTATACCGCGCGCGTACGCTTCCTGATACTCCGGAGTCCGGATCGCTGCCTCCTGATCCGGCATGATGATGAAGACGCCCTCGGCCAACACCGACGGGAACCACGTGGGACGACACACAGCCAGGTTCTGATAGAAGATACCCCTGTCGTGGAGTCCAAGCTCCGGCACCAGTGCATCCTGAATATCGCGCGCGAACAACTTTGACTGTGGATGAAAGTAGTACGTGCCTGTTCCATTATCACGGAACGGATCCTGACCGTCCGCCACCGCATTGAGATGGATCGAGACGAACGCGTCTGCATTTGCGCGACGGGCAATGATCGGGCGATCGCCAAGTGCTACCGGCGCCGCCGTCGTGCGCGTCATGACCACTTTCGCACCCTTTTCCTCCAGTAGCAGCTGTATGCGGAGCCCGACGGCAAGTGTCGCAACCGGCTCCCACAGACCGGTAGGACCGGTCGCACCAATTGGAGGATGCCCCGGGTCGACTACGATTGTCATTCCGCGAAGTGGCGCAGCGGCGTCGACTACGGGCGGGCGGCGAACGATGAACTTGAACACGCCATTCTCGTACAACACCTGATACCCGTACAGCGGACGCGTGAGCGCAATATGAAATACAGTGCGCGAAGTCTGTTGGGACTGAGTAACGTCGCTGATCAACGAATCGGGTATCGGCGCGAGCTTTGCGCTACCCGACACATTGTAGAAAGTGAGTGTGAGTGCGCTGTCTTCCTCGCCCACCACGTACGCGGGCGGTGTCTCGATGTGGAAGTCGAACTGTACCGCCGTTGACGATGCGGACATCAGGGCATCGTTCAACTTCAGCGCGGGCATGTTGCTCCGAGCGCTCGGTTTCACGTCGCGACGGCTCACCCAGATATCCTGGCCACCGTCGAGCTGAACGCGCGCCATGTCGTCGCGATACTCCAAAGCTCGCACCCTCGTACCGGGCAGCAGAAACCACTTGTAGTCGCCGGTGGGAGTGGGCCTGCCAATGATGATGTTGTCCGTATCGCTCACAGCGCGATCCAGCGAGTCATTCCTTAGAGTCGCGACGATCGCAGGTTCCAATTTTGTTATTTCTGGCAAACGGGCAGGCTCTACCCGCCCTTTGGCCCGCCTCTCAGCCGCAACCCCCGAACGCGTACGAACCGGGTAACGGAGCCGAACCGTATCGGCAAGCGTATACGCTTCCAGATCGTACCACTGCGAATCGGCTGGCGGATTCGGAATCCAGCCCATGAAGGCTCCGTTGGGCCAGACCGGGACCGGATTCCCGTTGATCTCGAGACCGGCCGCCCCATTCCCCAAACTGCCAAATATGAAATTGGAATCACGAGACGCGATAAGCGCGTTTCGCGAGGGATAGACGACCTTTATGTCCAGCGGGCCCATCACGGATGGGACGGGCGGGAGGTTCGGGTTGGAAGGCGGCAGGGGCGTCCTGGACACGGAGGGGTGCGGCGCCGGCACCGCTGGCGGCGGCGCATGCTTCGGCGTCGGCTCGGGCGCAGGCGCAGTCCGCGGTGGCGCATTTCCGCAGGCCGCTGCGAGCGCCAGCGCAGCCAATCCTCCCCCTGTGAGCAGCCGATTTTGTGCTGACTGACCGCGTGACATGCAACTAAGCTAGTCGCGCAGCCCGTGACGGTCAGCATCCGAAGGTGTATTCTTCCGCATGCCAGAACGTGAGATTCCGTCACCTGCCCTCGCTGATGCCGTCCGGCGACTTGTGGTCGTCGCTGGGGGCCGCACTGACGTCGGACGGGTTCGGACATCAAACGAGGATTCCTACCTCGTGGCCGCACTCGGCCGCGACGCCATAGTGGTGAAGGGGACGACGACTACGCTCACCGTTCCGCACACGCCCGCGCTCCTCGTCGTGGCCGATGGTGTGGGTGGTGCGGCATCTGGCGAGATTGCGAGCCTCATGGCAACCGACACGATGTTTATCGAGCTCCGTCGCAAGTACGAGACGGACTGGCCTCGTTCAGCCGCCGGCGTTGAAGCCGCCCTCCGCAGTGCGGTTACCGCGGCCAACCACGTGATCTTCACCTATTCGTGCGGAAATCCCCAGCATCGTGGAATGGCCACGACGGCTACACTCGCGCTGGTCCACGAATCAGTAATCTCGATCGTGCAGGTAGGCGACAGCAGGGCATACCTCGTCAGGGCTGGCGTGGCGCGCCAGATAACGAAGGATCAATCCCTGATTCAGCGGCTCATCGATGCGGGGGAAATAACGGAAAGTGAGGCGGCGCAGAGCGATCGCCGCAACATCATCCTCCAGGCACTCGGATCGGAGCCGACAGTGGCACCGGACTTTTACCGTGAAAACGCGGAAGCCGGGGATGTCCTGCTACTCTGCAGCGATGGCCTTTCCAATCTCGTTAAACCGGAAGAGCTGGCACGCATTGCCCTGGCCGACGACAACATGGAGAAAGTCTGCGAGCGCCTCGTCGCGATCGCCAACGATCGGGGCGGACACGACAACATCACGGTTGTTGCTGCGCGGTTTCAACCGCCCGATCCAAACCTGCCGGACGAACCGCCTCCGGACCTCAAGCGGGAGTCCACTTCCCCAGGACTCTCGGACCGCGTGCGCCGGTGGCTCCGGTAACGTTTCCGGCACGGCCCACCAGGTGCAGATATCCCAGTAGCGCAAACGCGACTGCCTCCTTGGCCTCTGCATCGTAGTAACAATCATCAAAAAGCGTTACCCGTACCGGATCAATCGATTCACGTAGAGCGGCTACGATGGCCGAATTGCGCGCGCCACCGCCCGAGACGAGCATCTCGCGACATGACTCGCTTACAAAACGTCGTACCGCACCAGCAATTGACTGGGCCGTAAGCGCGACGGCCGTAGCGATGACATCCTCCCGCGGCGCGTCATCGCCGACCATCCTATGTAGCCGCTCCGCGAACTGCGCGCCGAAGTACTCACGTCCCGTCGATTTCGGCGGTGATTGCGCAAAATAGGGATCGTCGAGAAGCGTCGCCACAACTTCAACGCGCGCACGACCACTTCGAGCGATTGCGCCGCCTTCGTCCAGCAGCAGACCTGGATACAGGTCGCGTACGAGCCGATCAACGAGTACCACACCCGGCCCCGTGTCGAATGCGCGAACGCCGGATACTTCCCCGCCGGGCGGTACGACAGTCACGTTGGCAATGCCACCGATGTTCTGAAGCAGGCGCCACTCGCGCGCAGAGTTGTACAGCATTGTGTCCGCAATCGGAACAAGCGGAGCCCCTTCTCCTCCCGCAGCAACGTCGCGCACGCGGAAGTCTGATACGACGCCCACTCCAGTCGACTCGGCGATTACAGCTGACTCTCCGATCTGCCAGGTGGCGCGCCGCGGCGAATGCCAGATAGTCTGCCCGTGTGATGCGATCGCGCGAACATCGCTGGCCGTGACGCGAGCCGTTTGCATGGCCAGCAGCGCCGCCGCGGCGAGCCACGCACCAAGGTCGAAATCGAGAGCGCAGTATTCTTCGGCCGTTCCCTGCAACATTGCAGCTGCGAGCCGACTGCGCTGCGACTCGGTGTACGGAACGGATACGTATGCAAGCAACTTGTGTGTGAGTGTGTCCGCGGAATCCGCAAAGCGTACCACCGCCGCCGAGATGCCGTCGAGAGATGTCCCGGACATGAGACCGACGAATACGCCGCCGGATTCAGTCATTTGGAACTGGCGGCGGCGCACCAGGGATCACCCGGCGGATGACGCCACCAGCGCTGGCGAGCTTACGCTCGGCGGTTGCTCGATCCACGCTCGTGATCTCCATCACGATCGCCGTCTTTACGAGACCGCCCGCGGCTGCAAGCAATTCCGTTGCGCGTTCGCGCGCCACGCCCGACACTTCCATCACAATTCTTTCAGCTCGATCGGTGAGCTTTGCATTGGTCGCTCGCATGTCGACCATGAGATTACCATATGTCTTGCCCAGCAGGATCATGGCGCCAGTCGTGATGGAATTGAGTACCAGCTTTGTGGCGGTTCCTGCTTTTAGCCGAGTAGATCCGGTCACGACTTCAGCACCTACAATCGTGACGATTGCGACATCGCACACTGATAACAACGTTGCAGACGGCGCGGTGCAGGTGACGATCGCGGTGCGTGCGCCGCGTTCTCGCGCGCGGTGCAACGCACCATGCACGTACGGTGTGGTGCCGGATGCCGCGATGCCAACCACAAAGTCGCGTGGCGAGACCGCACGCTCATCCATCTCCTTGGCTCCCGATTCCGGCCGATCTTCGGCGCCTTCCTGCGAACGAGTGAGCGCTCCGACACCGCCGGCGATGATGCCTTGCACCATGTCCGGATCGGTGCCGAACGTGGGCGGACACTCGCTCGCATCCAGCACGCCGAGTCGTCCCGACGTCCCGGCGCCGATGTAGAAAAGGCGGCCTCCGGCGCGAAACGCCGACACCGCCAGATCGACCGCGCGTGCAATGGCGTCACCCTGCCCCGCAACGACCGCAGCCACCGTCGCATCTTCGCGATTCATCACGGCCACTATCTCACGCGCGGAGGCGAGATCGATGTCCGCGGTTCTGGGATTGCGTTGCTCGGTCGCTCGGGGGTCACGCACGGGGAATAAGTTACCGCGCTGGCAGGCCTGTCGCACACACACAGAAAAGCCCCGCTCGTCAGGACGGGGCTTTTCTGTGTGTGCAGACCGATTGAGCGTCAGCGGTGGACCTGAACCGAATTGTCCAGCTTGACGGATATGTTGCCGCCCGTCGGCACGCAACCTTCGTAGTTGGACGTGGCTGCGGCGGCTCCAGCTCCACCGGCGGCGCCGACCGCGGCGCCAATGATGGTCGATTTGGTGCTGTGGCCCATGATCTGGCCGACTACCGCACCGATCGCGGCCCCTGTCGCGACCTTCTGCGCATCTTTGCTACCGGGCTGGTTCTTCACACGGTCGATCGTCGCACTGGTGACAGAAGCCGTCACCGGGTACGTGTGACCGCCAAAGCTCACGGACTCGACACGGAACCCCATCTGAATCTTGTCGTTTGTGTTCTCGCTGCGCTTCAGTTCAGTGATCGTCATGTGAACCTTGGCGCCTGCGGGAATAGTTGCGCCATTGGATCCTGTTACAGAGTTGGCGACGGTTCCGGTAATGTTGTCGCCGATCTTGTTCGTGTTGGTGCAGACCCGTGAGTCGGACGTAACCGCGAGCGCCGTTCCGGCTGCGATCGTGCCGAGCGCAGTCTCGCTGCCGCCCGGCGTGCGAGTAACGGTGTTCCCGCTCGCCGTGGTGGACTTGGTTGGAGTCGTAGGTCTGGACGGCGTCGTGGAGCGCGACGGAGCCCGAGTCGGCTTCGGTGTTGGCTTTGCCTCGGCTGGCGCAGGCGTAGGCGTCGTTGCCGCCGGTACGTCGCTCAGCTGCGGCTGTGCCGCCGAATCCTTGTTCGCGAGCTGCATGTCGCTCGCCAACGAGCTGTCCTGAGCCAGGCTATCGCTCTTTTTGCTGCACGCGCTGAGGGTCAGCAACGCTATGGCTGGAGCCGCTAATAGGACTCGAGCACGATGGATATATTTTGACATTAAGCTCCTCTGTAGTTGCGCCGGGAAGTTCATCTCGGCATAGACGGGCAATCGGTGTGCCAACAATGCTTCCAAATCTACGC
>JBDTAB010000209.1:0-11557 GCA_039924865.1 Gemmatimonadaceae bacterium
TTCATCTTGATGTTGGAGTGGGTTTGATCAACGTGAGTGCGTGGACTAATCCATCCAGCACGGACGCGCCGCCGAGCCGGATGAGCTTGAGCGACAGAGGATGCGCGCGACGCACCTCGGCCTGGAATTGTACTTCGTGAAAAGCCGCAGAGATCCCTTTCATGGAAGGGACCGCAGAGCCTCTAAAGGTAATACGCGCCTCGTTTCCCCGCAGCGAAAGGGTCTCGATCCCGATTCTGCCGCCGAGGACCCGAAGCAGCGCTGACATGAAAAAGTGGGCAGCCTGAGGCGGTAGAGGGCCAAACCGGTCCCGAACCTCCGCTCGGAGTACAGAAATCGCCTCCGGATCGGTCAGGGCAGTAAGCCGTCGGTAAACGTCGAGCTTGGCATCCTGAGACGGCATGTAATCGTCCGGGATGTACGCCGCGACATCGAGCGAGACGTCGGAAGGCTGCACCCGGGGTCCGTCGCCGCCGGCGATTACTCGCTGGACCGTCTCTTCCAACATTCGCAGGTAGAGATCGAAACCCACCGCGTGCACGAAGCCGGACTGCTCGGGGCCAAGCAGATTCCCCGCCCCGCGCAGCTCCATGTCCTTGAGCGCGATCCGGTATCCGGATCCAAGTTCGGTGTGGTGCTCCAGAATCTTGAGTCTGCGCTCCGAGTCGTCGTCGATACCGTCCGCCGCGAGCAGGTAGCAGTAGGCTCGCCTGTGCGAACGCCCTACTCGACCGCGCAACTGGTACAGCTGCGCCAGTCCGAACATGTCTGCGCGGTTCACAAACATCGTGTTGGCGTTCGGAACATCGAGACCGGATTCGACGATGAGAGTCGAGACGAGTACGTCCACCTCGCCCTCCACAAATCGGCGCATCACCTCTTCGAGTTCCCGTTCGCGCATCTGCCCGTGGCCAATCGCAATGCGCGCTCGGGGAACGAGGCGGCCGATGTGTTGCGCGATTGCGTCTATTGTCTCGATTCGATTGTGCACGAAGAACACCTGACCGCCGCGATCGAGCTCGCGCGCGATTCCTTCCTCGATCAACGCGTCGTCCCACGGCTCGACATACGTCAGCACGGGAGAACGATCGCGCGGCGGCGTCTGCATCAGCGTCATGTCGCGCAACCCCGCGAGCGACTGGTGCAGCGTGCGCGGGATCGGAGTCGCCGTCAGAGTCAGCACGTCAGTCTCGAGCCTCAACTGTTTCAGCCGCTCCTTGTGCTTCACACCAAAACGATGCTCTTCGTCGATGATGATGAGTCCGAGATCCGCAAACAACACATCGGGGCTGAGCAGACGATGCGTGCCGATGATGACATCGACCTTCTTCGCGGCAACATCCTTGAGAATTTCCAGCTGTTCCTTGTGCGTCTGGAACCGGCTCAGAACCTTCACATTGATCGGGAAGTCCGCGAATCGATCACCGAACGTACGTGAGTGCTGATCAGCAAGAATCGTCGTCGGAACGAGTACCGCAACCTGTCGCCCCGACTGCACGGACTTGAATGCCGCGCGCACGGCAATTTCGGTCTTGCCGTAACCGACATCGCCAACAAGTAACCTGTCCATTGGACGCGGACGTTCCATATCGGCTTTGACGTCGACAGTCGCCTTGCGCTGATCGTTCGTGTCCTCGAAGAGAAACGACGATTCGAGTTGCCGCTGCCAGGTCGTATCCGGAAGCGCTGGCGCACGCGTTGCGACGCTTCGACGTGCGTAGAGATCCAGCAACTCGACCGTCATTTCCTGGATTGCGGAGCGAGTCTTGTCGCGCTGCTGGCCCCAGCGCCTCCCGCCGAGCTTGTGCAGACGTGGCGGCGGAACGTCGTCGCCGATATCTGCCGCCGACCGGTACCGCTCTATCTGGTCCACGCGATACAGCGGCACGTTAAGGCGATCGCCGCCTTCGTACTCGATCACCGCGACTTCGACTGTCGCTTCCTTGACGAACAGTTGCTCTATGCCGCGATAGATGCCGACGCCGTGCTCGAGATGCACGACATAATCGCCCGGCGTAATCGCACCGAGTGTATCGATGCCGCCGCCAGTGACGTATTTCCGTGAGCGTCGTATGCGCCGCTCACGCCGAAAGATTTCGTGGTCCGTGAGGACGCGGAGGCCCGGATCTGCACCGCGCGCGGGCAGACGAAATCCGCCAGTGAGAACGCCGAGTACCAGCGCCGCACCCATCGGATCACGCACGTTGGTCGTCAGCAATTCTTCAAGACGTTCGATCTGCCCGGCGTTGTCGCACAGTATGAGCGTCGGTATACCGTCACGCACTATCTGGTTGAGCAGCCTGAGATCGCGATTGATCGTTTCCGGCGGCCGAAACGGAAAGCCGATGTCGGGCTCGCCTTCAGCTGCAAGCGAGATAATTCCGAATCCGCGCAGGCCGCGCGCTGCTACATCTGGCGCAACGTACAGCTCCTCGCGCTTTGGTACCGCCTCGCCACGGCGAAGCGCAAGCTGCAGATAATGCTGCGCCTCGTCCCACGTACGTCGCATCTCCGGCTCGACGTGTGATTCGGACGGGACAACGACTATCGTATCGGCTGCCCAGAGTTGAGTGATGGATACGCGTTCGCCGGCGTGCTTCTGCCGTCTTTCGTCGCGCTTTGCACTACGACTCGAGTCGATCGTACCGTCACGCCGGCGATCGGTCGCGCGACGCGCAGCGACACCGTCGGCGGGTAGTATCAGTGCCAGCGTGGCGTCACGCGTGGACCGCTGCGTCGTGAGGTCGAAGTGACGCATCTCGGTGATCTCGTCACCCCAGAATTCCATGCGCACCGGCTCCGCCATTCCGAATCCATAGACGTCGAATATTCCGCCGCGCACGCTGAATTGTCCGACATCCTCCACCATCTCCGCGCGCTCGAAGCCGATCGATTCCAGGTGTTCCGCCAGCGCGCCGAGCTTGCGAACATCGCCCTTTCTCAACTCGAGGCGGCCGTACTGCAGGATCGCCGGTAGTTGCGTGCGCTCCATGATCGCGCGCGCAGTTGTGATGAGTACTCGTACGTCTCCTCGCGCTGCGCGCTCCAGCGTCTCGACGCGCTCGCCGGCAACTTCCGCATGTGGCTCGGCTTCGCCAAAGCTCTCGCGAGGAGGGTAGAATGCGATCGACTCGCCGCCATCCAGCGCCTCGAGGTCGGCGAGCCAGCGTTCGGCGTCCCCGACATTTTCCGCGACGATAACAAAAAAACGTCGCTCCATTTTTCTCATCATCGCGGCGACCAATGCCGCCGCGCTGGATCCAACAAGACCGCCTACTGTGACCCGCTTTCCATTGCCGGGAACCGTGTTCGCGAGCCTCGTGAACGCCGGAAGTGCTTCAACTGCGTCGATAATCGTTGGTAGAGCCATCAACACGCTGTATTTACAGGATCCGATGGATTACTTGGTCCCCATCGGGAAACTGCAACATAATTTGGGGTAGTCTCTGGAGGAGGCCTTAAATGAACCTTGTTACAGCCGTCGCTCCGCGCCTGCTTCGAATGTCCGCCCTGCCGCTGCTCCTGTCGGTCGGGCTCGCCGCGCCGTCGATTCTCGCCGCCCAGCGTGCCCCCAATGTCGATGTCTGGTTCGACCAGGGAAATGAGTTCGACCGGGGCCAGCCCGGGCGCGTGATGTACTCCGGGGACCCCGGCAGTTACGTCACCGTTTTACGTGTCAACACGGATGGCCGCGTAACGGTCCTATCTCCGTATCAACCGAACAGTCGTTCGAAGTATGCCGGCGGCCGGGACGGCGTCGGAGTTCCCTTTCGCGCCGATCCGGCCGAAGGTGTTGGATACGTTTTCGCGGTCGCTTCGCCCACGCCATTCGATTTCCGGAACTATCGTGACCGCGGGAATCGCTGGAGCATGGGCACACTCGGTGAGCGCGGCGGACTTGATCCGTTCGAGATCGTCGACAGGTTCGCGCGATCAAGCGTCGGTTCGCGCGGGACGTATTCCATCGCGTACGCGCCGTACGAGATCGGCCGTGGCGGCGCGGGACGCGTCGCGTACCAGCATGGCGTGCGATACGACGACGGCTATGGATATTACGGCGGCTACGATGATCCATGGGGTGCATCGCCATATCGTCGCGGCTACGACGACTTTCGCTACCAGGGTGGGTACGGTTACCCGTCGCGCGGATTCGACAGACGTGGCTACGGATCACGGGATGGATACGGCGCGTCAGACCGCTACAGCCAGGATCCGCGCACGCGCTACCTGAGACACTGTCCGGACGGAACGTTGGCGCCCTACACCACGCCGTGTCGCTCGTTCGCGAAGCCTCCGCAACCGGGTGGACGACAGCAGATACGACCAAACCGCCCGCTGCCTCGGCCCACGAATCCTCCGCGGCCGCATCGACCCAATTAGCGGATGATTCACACGGACCGGAGCGCTTTGTGCACTGCTCTCTGAGTTCAATCGGATGATCCGCCCGTAACTGTTCGGGCACGCGCGGCCGTGGCCGCGGTTAGCCAAGCGCCATCGGTCGTGCATGCCTGAAAGCCTGAGCTCGACATCGCCGTCCGGACTGATTCTCATAACCGGAGTCTCCGGCTACGTTGGAGGCCGACTCGTTCGCGCGTTAGCGGGGAGACGGCTGCGCTGCATGGCGCGGAATCCGGAATCGATAGCAACACGAATTCCCGAAGGCGCCGAAGCGGTTCATGGCGACGTGTTCGACAGAGAGTCTCTCGGACGTGCGCTAGCCGGTGTGGACATAGCGTACTATCTGGTGCATTCCCTGTCGGCCGGCGATGAGTTCGCGGAAAAGGACAAGGCGGGCGCGCGCAACTTTGCCGAATGTGCTCAGGCCGCTGGGGTGAGCAGGATTGTATACCTCGGCGGCCTCGGCGATTCAACAGCGGAGTTGTCGTCGCACCTTCGCAGCAGACAGGAAACCGGTGATGCGCTCCGGTCCGGCACGGTACCGGTCATAGAGTTTCGGGCGTCCGTGGTGATCGGATCTGGAAGTCTTTCGTTCGATCTGATTCGTGCGCTCGTCGAGCGCCTGCCCGTCATGATATGCCCGCGTTGGGTATCGACACCAACTCAACCCATCGGCATCGATGACGTGGTGGCCTATCTGGTCGCCGCGGCGGATATCGAGTCCGACGAGCGAATCTTCGAAATTGGTGGAAGCGACGTGTCGTCTTACGGCGGACTCATGCGGGAGTACGCACACCAGCGCGGACTGAAACGCTATCTGATCTCGATCCCGTTTCTCACTCCTCGTCTCTCCAGTCTGTGGCTGGGTCTCGTGACACCAGTGTACGCCCGGGTAGGGCGCTCGTTGATCGAAGGCATGCGAAATCCCACGGTCGTGCGCGACGACTCCGCGAGTTCCGTGTTTTCGATCAAGCCAGCGGGGCTGCCCGAAATCGTTCGGCGCGCACTCCTGAGGGAAGATCGCGATGTGGCTGAGACTTCGTGGACCGACGCCGTGAGCTCGTCCAATCCTGGCGAGGCGTGGGGGGGTGAGCGCATCGGGTCACGCATCGTGGCGAGTTACGCGATTGATACGCCCCAGCCACCTGAGACAGCGTTTAAGCCGATACAGCAAATCGGTGGCACCAACGGTTGGTACTATGCGAATTCTCTCTGGCACATACGCGGTCTGCTGGATCTTGCCGTTGGAGGGCCTGGCATCCGTCGTGGGCGCAGAGCGCCAGACGACGCGCCAATCGGCAGTTACATCGATTGGTGGCGAGTAGAAGGATTCGAGCCCAACCATCTATTGCGACTTCGAGCGGAAATGCGACTGCCAGGTCGCGCGTGGCTGCAGTTCGAGGTAGAGCCGCGTGGAACGGGATCCGTGATAACGCAGAGCGCGATCTTCGATCCACGCGGCCTGCCGGGCCTCCTGTACTGGTACGCGCTTTATCCGATTCACAGTGTCATGTTCCGCGGAATGCTGCGCAAGATCGCGGAGGTGGGCAACCCAGGTGGTGAGCCGCTGGCGGAGCCGCGGCGCGTTATCTAACCGCGGTACAGCGACGTGATTCCCTGCCCGGCTCGAGCGCGCCCAGGACAAGTTGAATTTCCCAAGCGCACGCCGCTGCAACAGTCTTTCGCCATCGGAATTGAACAGTACAATGGAAAGCGCTCGATGCAGTTTCCACTGAGGTGAGCCGCGAGCTTTTCGGTCGTACCGATTCCCGCGTCATAAGCGTCAACCAGAAGCTGATGAATGCGACCTTCAAGCTCACGATGATCGACGTTTCCATCAGACCTTACTGGCTCACCGACGGTTCGAAACGCAGTTGGCGCGAGACTCGCGATGGGCTCGATATGACTTGCGACTGAAAGCAAGTGAGCGGCGCGATGGCGCGCACGAAAGGCTCGACGCCGCGCCGAAACGCGACAGGCCGCTTGTAAGATGGCGCAATGGAGCCCTGTGGGAAACACTCGAACACGGTGTGCGGCAACGCCCGGTGCCGCTTTCGGACCGGAATCGCTTCTCACGCAGTCGGCGTGGTTCCGGTATCACAATGAGTCCGAGGATGTTCGCGGACTCTGTTTTGTGGGCGCCGGGACGCATCCGGGCGGCGGCGTCCCGGGAGTACTGAATTCGGCAAAGGTGGTGGAAAGGCTCCTGGGCGATCCGAACCGCTGAGTTGGGCAAACCGGGCCGGGCTGATCTCGCTCCCCGGTATATTTCAGGGCTACCGGCGAATATCTCCTGAACAGCCCGAATGAAGCTTCAGCACATCCGTAATTTCTGCATCGTCGCTCATATCGATCACGGCAAGTCGACACTGGCTGACCGATTGATTGAGGCGACCGGTACGCTTCAGCGCCGGGAGATGAAAGCGCAGGTGCTCGATACGCTCGACCTTGAGCGCGAACGCGGAATCACGATCAAGCTGAACGCCGTAAGGATGAGCTACACCGGTGCCGATTCCCGGAAATACGAACTCAATCTTATCGACACTCCAGGGCACGTCGACTTCACCTACGAAGTGTCGCGTTCTCTCGCCGCGTGCGAAGGCGCGATTCTCGTAGTTGATGCGTCACAGGGAATCCAGGCTCAAACGTTGTCCAATCTGTTCCTTGCGATGGATGCGGGTCTCGAAATAATTCCGGTGCTCAACAAGATCGATCTCCCCGGCGCAGAGCCGGAGCGCAGGCGCCAGGAACTGATCGACCTCCTCGGCGTCTCTGAAGACCGCGTTCTGAGTGTAAGCGCCAAGGAAGGAATCGGCATCCCTGCACTTCTTGAGGAGATTCTGGTGCGGGTGCCACCGCCTGAGGGCGACGCCGATGCACCACTTCGCGCGCTAATCTTCGATTCGATGTACGATCGATATCGCGGCGCAATTCCGAGCGTTCGCGTGGTCGATGGCGAGCTCCGCGCTGGCATGCAGATCAAGTTCAGCGCCGTGGGTGAGGAGTACGAAGTAGAAGAAGTCGGCTACCATCAGCTCCGGCAGGTGAAGACCGATGTGTTGCGGCCCGGCGAGGTCGGCTACGTCGTCGCGAACGTGCGCCACGTCAAGGAGACTCGCGTTGGTGACACGGTGCTCGATGCAACGCGCCAGGACGTCGAGCCGCTGCCCGGTTACCAGGAAGTACACTCGATGGTATTCGCCGGTATCTATCCGACGGATACGACGCAGTACGAAAATCTGCGCGATGCGCTGGACAAGCTTCAGCTCAACGATGCCTCGCTCAACTACCAGCCCGAAACGTCGACCGCGCTCGGTTTTGGATTTCGTTGCGGCTTTCTCGGATTGCTGCACATGGAGATCGTGCAGGAGCGACTCGAACGCGAATTCAATCTCGATCTCGTCACAACAGTGCCGAGCGTGGAGTACCGGGTCTATCGCACCGACGGCACGATGGGTCTGATCGAAAATCCATCGCTGATGCCGTCAGCCGCGGTCATTGAGCATGTTGAAGAACCGTACGTCAAGGCGCGCATCGTTTCACCCAGCGATTACATCGGCCCCATCATGACGCTTGGAACAGAGCGGCGTGGTGTCTACAAGAACATGTCGTATATCGACGCGTCGCGAGTGGAATTCGACTTCGAGTTCCCCCTCGGTGAGATAATTCTCGATTTCTTCGACAAGCTGAAGACAATAAGCCGCGGCTATGCATCGCTCGATTACGAGATGCTGGAATATCGCAAGAGCGACCTCGTGAAGCTTGACATGCTGATCAACGGCGATCCGGTGGATGCTTTTTCAGTGATCATCCATCGCGACAAGGCGTATGAGTGGGGTCGCAAGATTTCGGACAAACTCAAGGATCTCATTCCTCGACAACTCTTTGAAGTCGCGATCCAGGCGGCACTCGGCGGCAAGATCATCGCGCGCACTTCCGTGAAGGCACTCCGCAAGGACGTGCTCGCCAAGTGCTACGGCGGTGACATTTCGCGCAAGCGCAAGCTTCTCGAGAAGCAGAAGGAAGGAAAGAAGCGCATGAAGCAAGTCGGCTCGGTCGAGATCCCGCAGGAGGCGTTCCTCGCAGTTCTGCAGGTAGACTGAGTCGTGCGCTCGCTCGTTGTACAGACGAGCTTCATCGGCGATGTCGTGCTCACGACTCCGCTCATCCGGAATCTCGCAACGAAAGGCGACGTGGACGTCGTCACCACACCGATCGGCGCAACGCTGCTCGCGTCGCATCCTGCGGTTTCGCGGCTGTTCGTATACGACAAGCGAGCGTCGGACAGCGGCATCACCGGTTTTCTGAGAGTTGCGCGGAGTGCACGCGGTGCGCGCCGTGCGTATCTGTGTCAGGGGTCCGGTCGCAGCGGGGCGCTTGCGTTTACCGCCGGCTGCCGTGAGCGAATCGGATTCAATACATCGAGCGGACGATGGACGTACAGCGATCGCGTGGAGTACCGCAACGGCTGGCATCACACACGACGGCTTCTTTCGTTGGCCGACGTGGCGGCGGCAACAGCCGCGACCGAGCTCACCAGTCCATCCATCAAGCCCGATCTTTATCCCGCCGCGAGTGACATTCAAGCGGTGGATGAATTGCTCCGGAATCGAGCTCGCCCATTCGTGACCCTGGCACCGGGGAGCGCATGGAAGACCAAGCAATGGCCCGGATTCGGCGAGCTTGGCGCGATCCTATCAGAGGAATTCGACATAGCGATCATCGGCAGTTCCGCGGACGCCGAAGCGGCCTCCGAGATTGGGCGCCGAGTACCTGCCGAGCGGGTGATTGCCGCCACCGGTAAGTTGTCTCTGTTGGGGTCGGCGGAGGTGATCCGGAGGAGTGTCGCGCTAGCCACCAATGATTCTTCTCCGCAGCACCTGGCGTCAGCCATGGGCACTCCGACCGTCACGATCTTTGGGCCAACGGTGCCCGAATTCGGTTTCGGGCCGCTGGCGCCGGGATCGCGCACGGTCGGTAACAGTTCGCTCGACTGCAGACCATGTGACCGACACGGTCCAATGGTCTGCCCGCTGGGACATTGGCGCTGCATGAACGAGATTACGGCTGACGAGGTCGCCAGCGTGGTCCGCACAGTTATACGGGAGGAGACAGTCAGATGAGCCGAGAGCAGTACATCATTGGTGTCGATCTTGGCGGAACCAACCTTTCGGTGGGCGCGATGCCGATCGATGGAAGCCGCGAAATCGGATTGAGAACACTTCCCACCCACGCTGAACTCGGCGCGAATGCCGTTTCGGATCGAATCGCCGAAATGATTGAAGGCGTCGTCACCGAACTGAAAAATGAAACTGGTGCCAAACGCGAAGACGTGATGGGCGTCGGAATCGGTTCACCGGGGCCGCTCGACCGGGAACGTGGCGTGGTCATCTTCACGCCAAACCTCGGCTGGCGCGACTATCCGCTGCGAGACGAGATATCGAAGCGCGTCAACATGCGCGCCACGCTCGACAACGACGCCAACTGCGCGACACTCGGCGAATTCTGGCGCGGCGCCGCGCGCGGCGGACGTGACGTCATCGGGATGACGCTCGGAACCGGAATCGGTGGCGGCCTCGTGCTGGACGGAAGATTGTACCACGGCGTTTCAGACGCCGCTGGCGAGATAGGACACACATCGATCGAGACGAACGGCAGGCGCTGCAAGTGCGGTAATTACGGATGCCTCGAAGCGTATTGCTCGGGCCCCGCGATTGCGGAGCGTGCGCGGGAGGCGTTTGACGGAGAAGTGAGCCCCATCCTCGACGCACTCATCGAGGGTGACCTCGCACGAATCAATGCGCACGTCGTGTATGAAGCCGCACGCCGCGGCGACATCATTGCACGCGAGGTAGTTCGCGATACCGCGCGATTCCTGGGCACCGGCGTGGCCAATCTCATCAACATCTTCAATCCGGATACAGTCGTACTCGCGGGCGGTGTTACACAGGCGGGCGAGGCGTTGATGCTCCCGCTTCAGGCAGAAGTGAAGCGGCGCGCATTCAAAGTTTCCGTCGACGCGTGTAAAATCGTGCTCGGCTCCCTTCCAATGTCGGCCGGAGTTGTGGGCGCGGTAGCGACGTTCAAGGAACGGGTGGTGGGTTCGCTCTGATGAGCGTGCGGCGCCGGCTTGGCGTCATTGGCACGTTTGTGTGGGATGAGATTCACGGACGAGATCCGATGCAGGCGCCCGTCCAGGAGTGGGGTGGCATCACCTACGCGCTCGCCGGACTTGACGCCGCGCTCAGCGACGAATGGGAGATCGTTCCGCTAATCAAGGTTGGAGGCGACCTCGCGCAGCGCGCTCGCGATCATCTCGCGACGCTGCGACACATCGCGACGGATACTCCCGTCATCGAGGTTCCGTATCCCAATAACCGCGTCACGCTCCGGTACGAGAGCAGCGAACGGCGCACCGAGAAATTGACCGGCGGCATTCCGGGCTGGCAGTGGCTTGGCCTCAAGCCGTTGCTCAGCGGGATCGACGCGCTGTACATCAACCTCATCAGCGGTTGGGAAATCGATCTGGAGATCGCGCAACTGATACGACAAAATTTTGCCGGCGTCATTTACTGCGACATGCACTCTCTTTTGCTCGCCATCGACGCCGACGGTTACCGCATTCCGCGGATCATTCCGAACGTAGCTTCGTGGATGCAGTGTTTCGACATGTTACAGGTGAACGAAGACGAAATGGCATTGCTCGCCGGCGATGCAATGGCGTTGGCAGCGACAGCGATGGCATCCGGGGTGTCCGTCATAAATGTGACCCTTGGGTCCGGAGGGGCCATCTACTTTGCGGCCCCGCACTTCGAACGTTTGTCCGACATCAGACGGTCCACCTTACCTGTGTCCGGAGCGGTGGACGGTGCAATACGAACTTCCAGAGTGGCGGCGATCATGCCGGAGCAAACTGGAACAATTGATCCAACCGGATGTGGCGACGTTTGGGGCGCTACCTATTTCGCGCGACTGCTCGCCGGTGATAAGTTAGGCCACGCGATCGACGCCGCGATGGGAGCGGCATCTCGTAATCTCACCCACCGCGGGGCGACCGGCCTCGCGAGCTACCTGCGCGGAGAATTCTCGCTAACGTGACGACCGTCATCACCGTTCCACCATCGCTGGATGACGTAACGTTCGAGCAGATACTGGAGCC
>JBDTAB010000210.1:0-10150 GCA_039924865.1 Gemmatimonadaceae bacterium
TTTACTGGAGCCAACCCGCAAGCGGTGATCGCGCGGCACATGGTGGAGCCACCAGCGCCGCTAAGGAACGTGAGGTCGTCGGTGACAGAGTCGCTGGAAGCCGTGGTTCGAAAGGCACTCGCGAAGTCACCGGCGGACAGGTTTGCTAACGCGACCAAGTTCAGGGATGCGCTTCGGCGCGCGCGAGCTGGAGGTGTCGCACCTCACGAGGGCGGCGCAAGGTGGTGGAGCACGCGGGCGGTGGGGCTGGCCACGACGGTACTCGCCGTAGCTGCAGCCGTAGCTGCACTCGTGTTTGTAGTCCCGCGATACCTCCACTCAACTAAAGGCAGCGCACTTGATGCGTCTGCGACGCACGACGCGGCGAACATCGCGGTGTTGTATTTCGACGATGAGAGCTCGGCACACGACCTCGGCTACCTCGCAAGCGGCCTCACCGACGAGCTCATACACCAGCTCAGCGCTGTCTCCGCGCTGAACGTGATATCGCGGAACGGTGTGCTGCCGTTTCGCGGCCGTGCTGTGAGCCTCGATAGCATTGCATCAGTACTGCATGTCGGCAGCGTAGTTACGGGAACTGTGCAGAAGTCTGGCGACAGCGTGCGTGTCAGCGTCGAGCTGGTGGACGTTGCCACCGGAAATCATCTCGACAGCCGCACGACTTCGCATCGAATGACGGATTTATTCGCGCTTGAGGACGACGTGTCGCAGCAGGTAGCGACGCTTCTTCGGACGCGGCTTGGTCAGCAGATTCGTGTCGCACGAATCGATAAAGGAACGTCCAGTGCACCAGCTCGAGAGCTGATGTTGCGTGCGTGGCAGGCGCGAGACGAGGCGGCGACAATTGCGACCGACAGTCATGCCGGCACCACGCAGGACGCAATCGGTTTCCTGCAAAGTGCCGACACATTGCTGGCGCAGGCCCAGGGGCACGATCCACAGTGGCCGCAACCTCTGATCGACCGCGGTTGGGTAGCGTGGAGCATCGCCCGTCTGCTGCCCGCGGCCACCGAGGCGGCCCAGCTACAGGTGGCGCGCGGCTTCGCTGACTCTGCGTTGCGTCGCGCGCCGAGCAGCGCCGACGCTCGCGAGCTTCACGGCACTGTCCTGTGGCAAACGGCAAAGATCACGATGGGAGCATCGAGCATGACAGAAGTCGCGGTCGCGGAACGCGATCTGCGGGCGGCGGTTGCCGCCGACTCGACGAATGCGCGTGCGTGGGGGACTCTGAGCGAGGTGCTCCGCTACAAGGGCGATGTCGCCGAAGCGAATGTGGACGCGCGCAGGGCGCTGGCGCAGGACGCGTATCTCGAAGCCGCACCAAGAATTCTGGAAGCCCTCTATACCAGTGAGCAGCTACTTGGAGACTACGCAGCCGCCGGACAGTATTGCGATCAGGGCCGCCGCCGGTTCCCCAACGACTGGCGCTTCGTTCAGTGCAGGTTGACCCTGATGGGAGTAGACAGTGCACGAGCGACACCACGAGAAGCATGGGCTCTGGTGGCCAAACTGGACAGCATGGATCCAAGCGGGCCAGCTACAACCGATCACGATGCGTACAATCCGGTGTTCCGGAGAATGACGGCAGCCCTGATATCGGCGCGGGCCGGGGATCGCGACAGTGCGCGAGCAGTGATAGCCTGGGCAACACGCAAGATCGGCAACGACTCGTCCGCGCGACTCGATCTGAACTACGACGAGGCGTCCGTCAGGCTGGCGCTGGGCCAGCCTGACGTTGCATTACGGCTGCTGAGTGAGTACGTAGTAGCGCGTCCGGCGCTCAGAGCCTACATCGCGCGCGATCCCCATTTTGCCGCTCTCAGAAACGATCCGCGGTTCGCGGCGCGGTTCACCGCTCTGCTTCAAGTTCCTCCGGCGTGAGTATGGCAAACGTCTTACCATCGCGAGCTTCCGCAAGGAAACGGGCCGGGGAGTCTGGCATATGCAAAGCCGCAACCACGCTCTGCTGATTGGACATCGTTCGCATACTGTCCATCTGGCTACGGTTGCTGAAGCGGGCGTAGTATGGAAACATGAACTTCTCAACCGCAGCCTCACTCCAGAACATCGCGTCGAAGCGTTTCGCGAAGTTCGTAAGTGGCTTTCCATCCGATCCAATCACGGGCCGCTCCAGCGTGATCGTCCCCATCTTTGCCCGCTTCGGTTCGGCGTTCTTGGTCATGCACTCGAAAATCACTTCGTCTGAAACCGGCCGCTGCGTACGGACCTCCGGTCCCGCATTGCCCCAGACGACGTAGGCAGTCTCGTCCCGAATGCCGTCCACGGCTTCGGCGAGCTTGCGCAAGTCGTTGGCGGTCAACTGTCGCTTTTCCATATGCCAATCCCTGGTGAGAGATGTGTTGCATGGAGCGAATCCAAACATCAACACTACGGGGAGCCCTCACACCCCGCCAGACGGCGAGCCGCGAAAAGCAGTAGTGCTCGACGGCCGAGGTCAGCGGTGGGCTAGCGAAGCACCGCCCGCACCGGAGCCGCGTCGAGGCCGGCGACCTTCATCGGCAGGGCGTCGAGCTCGTAATCTCCCTCAGTCGCATCTCTCAGGTCGAGGTTCTCGATCACGCACACGCCGTTATCGAGCAGTACGTGATGCACGTCGAGGGCCTTGCTGTCCAGGTCGTCGGCGGACGGGCAGTCGAATCCCACCAGCACGATTCCACGACGAACGAGCTCGCGGGCGCAATCCACCGACAGGTGCGGCCAGCTTTCAGGAAAGTTGCCGCCTGCGATGCTGCGTCCCGTCTTGAGCAACAATCGCTCGATCGCACCGTCGCGCGCGGCCATATCGATATCGGCGATCTTGATTTCCACATTGATGTGTGACACGTCCACCACCCGCGCCGGTCCGCGAAACGCATCCAGCCTCAGCGACTCCGATGCGGCGCCATTCCGGGTTACGTGCAACGGTGCATCGGCATGTGTTCCGGCGTGCGGGCTCGATGTTATCGCGCTCACGTTCACGCTCGAGCCCTCACTCATCTGCCACGTCCACAGGCACGAAAACGGCGTGTCCCCCGGCCACACTGGTGTGTCGGGGGACAACATTACCGAGATGTCGATAACTCGGCGACTACTCATTCAAAATCCGATCACTTTCCGATAACCGACTTCGCGGTCTGCACCACATTCTCCGGTGTCAGGTGAAACTCCTTATAGAGTTCCTTGTACGGAGCCGACGCACCATAATGATCGAGACCAATCGCGACGCCGCCGTCACCGATCCACTTGTACCACGACATCGGGTGCGACGCTTCGATCGACACACGCTTGATCCCGGGTGGCAATACACTATCGCGATACGCCTGATCCTGCTGCGCAAACAGCTCCATGCTCGGCATGCTCACCGTGCGGGCGCGTATTCCCTGCTCGGCGAGTGTGTCCTGTGCCTTGAGAATTATCTCGACTTCGGACCCACTTGCCATCAGAACCACTTCCGGCTCGCCACCAGGGCTGTCGGCGAGTACGTAGGCGCCCCGCGCGACGTTGCTGGCCGCACTGTACTTGCTGCGATCGATGAACGCCACCTTCTGCCGAGTCAGTATCAGGCAAACTGGTGTGCCCCGCGTCAACGCGACGCGCCACGCTTCGGTCGTCTCGTTCGCGTCCGCCGGACGGATCACCGTCATGTAGGGAACTGCGCGAAGGTTGGACAGCTGCTCGATCGGCTGGTGCGTGGGGCCGTCTTCTCCCAGGCCTACAGAGTCGTGAGTGTAAACGTAGACGAGACGCTGCCGCATCATGCAGGCGAGGCGCATTGGTGGACGCATGTAATCGCTGAAGATCAGGAACGTCGCGCCGTACGGGATGATTCCGCCATACAGTGCCATTCCGTTCATGATTCCACCCATGCCGTGCTCGCGGATTCCGAAGTGGAAGTTGCGTCCTTCGCGATGTCCGGGCTCGAAGCTGTCGGCACCCTTGACTATCGTGTCAGTTGACGGCGAGAGATCCGCCGCGCCGCCGATGAGTTCGGGCACCTTTGACGCAATCGCGTTGATCACAGCACCGGATGCCTTGCGTGTCGCAATATTTCCGTTTGATGCGTCGAAAATTGGAAGTAGCGATTCCCATCCGTCCTGGAGCTTTCCTGATGCGCGACGCTCGTATTCCGCTGCCACATCCTTGTTCGCTTTCTTCCATTCATCGTACAGCTTGTTCCACTTGGCCTGCTCCTCAGCGCCAGCCGCGCCTGCACGGCGCCAGAACGTGAGTGCGTCCGGGTCAACATAGAACGGTTCTTGTGATGGAACTCCGAGGTTTTCCTTCGTGAGCTTCACCTCTTCAGTGCCGAGCGCGGAGCCGTGCGCAGACGCGGTATTCTGCTTGTTCGGACTTCCGTAACCGATCTGGCTGCGCACGATGATGAGCGAGGGGCGTTCCGTCTCTTCCTTTGCCAGTCGTATCGCTTCGTCGATTGCGGCAAGATCTTTCACGTCGCTCACGAACTGTACGTGCCAACCGTAGCCTTCGAACCGCAGACGGGTGTTGTCGGTGAACGTGATGTCCGTGTTGCCTTCGATCGTTATATGATTGTCATCGTAGAATCCGATGAGCCGCCCCAGCTTCTGATGACCTGCGAACGAAGCAACCTCATGGGAGATCCCTTCCATTAGATCGCCATCGCTCGCGATGAAGTACGTGTAGTGATCGATGATGCGTTGAGCGCGATTGAACGTGACGGCAGTGTGCGCCTCGGCGACTGCCATTCCAACTGCGTTGCTGAAACCTTGGCCCAGCGGGCCGGTAGTTGTTTCGATACCTGGTGTGTGACCGTACTCTGGGTGACCGGGCGTCTTGCTGTGCAGCTGGCGAAACTGCTTGATGTCATCGAGTGTGATGTCGTAGCCCGTGAGATAGAAGGTGCTGTAGAGAAGCAGCGATGCGTGACCGCACGACAGGATGAATCGGTCGCGATTAGGCCAGTGCGGGTCTGCGGGATTGTACTTGAGATGTCGCGTCCACAACGCGTATGCGAGCGGCGCGAGCGCCATTGGCGTCCCCGGGTGGCCGGAGTCCGCCTTCTGTACCGCGTCCATTGCAAGCACGCGAATCGCATCTATGCACGCTTTTTCTAGTTCTACGGGAGTCTTGTTTGTCATCTGCACGACACTCTTTCTGGTCGAAGATTGATTGGAGAATGAACGCTAGGCATTCGGGCCCGGCAGGTCCAGCGGAAAATGAATGTTCGGAAGCAGGGCTTCGATTTCGAACCGGCGAGGTTCGAGCCATGGCGGCAGCTTGAGCGCGCGTCCCAGTAACTCGACCGGCTCGTCGACCGCGAATCCTGGCCCATCCGTCGCGACCTCGAAAAGAACACCGCCAGGTTCGCGAAAGTAGACCGACATGAAGTAATCACGATCGAGCTGCGGCGTCACGTTATATCCGTTCGACTCGAGCTGTGTGCGCACGTCGAGCTGTATCGCGCTGTTTTCCGCGCGGAACGCAACGTGGTGCACGGTGCCCGCGCCCATTACACCGGGCCACAGACCTGACACGATTCGGAGATCTACTATCGAGCCCGGACGTCCGTTGTCGGACGTATATCGAAAAATGCTCCCCTGTTCACGTGCGAGCTTGAATCCGAGCGAGCCGGTGAGCAGTTCCGCAGTCTGCTGGTGACCGTCCTGCCACAACGTTACCGAGTACAGGCCGCGAATTCCGTGGATCGCAGGTATTTGCGCTTCTGCTGTGGTATCCGGGGATTGTTCGAGCGCGTCGCTCTGCTCCACGCGCTGATGCGAGACGAGTTCCAGAAGCAGGCCATCGGGATCCTTGAGCGCGATGACGCGCTCTCCATCGAATCGCGTTATCGGCTGTTCGAATTCCACACCGAGCCTGAGCAGCCGATCGAGCCAGAAGCCAACCGACCCCGGAACTATACCGAACGAAGTGACGGCAGCCTGGCCCGCTCCCTGCCGTCCGCGGTGCGCGTTGGGCCATGGAAAGAAGGTGAGCAGCGAGCCGGGTCGGCCGATCTCGTCGCCGAAATAGAAATGGAAGGTGGTGGGGTCGTCGAAATTCACCGTTCGCTTCACGAGCCGCAGTCCAAGGACTCCAGCATAAAAGTCGATGTTGCGTTGTGGGTCGCTTGCGATCGCGGTGACGTGGTGAATCCCTGACGGAACGAGCATCTCCTGCAATTTACCCGATCCCGCCAATTCTTCTTCCAACGCAGCGCTCGGCGCGTTGGAATCGCTTCCTCTTCATCCCTTCAGTGCTGGTCCGAGCTGGTCTTCGGGCCGCCCATCTTGCCGCCATAGCCCGACTCCTGGGTGGTACCCTGCTCCTGAGCCTTTTTTGCTCTCGCGGCCTTGGCTGGTGCGGTCGCCGAGCGGTCTTCGTTGACGCCTCCCAGGCCCTGCCTCGCAATCCCACCGCTCGACTCCTTGCTGGAGCCGAGGCTCCCCTTGCCCTTGTTGTCCCGCTGTGGCCTGTCTGGCTCCCGGACGCGTGCGCCGCCGCCGTCACCATAGGGATCGTTCTTTTTCATCGCTGCCTCCTGTACCGATAGATTGGGCAATGCTCGTGCCCGATCAGCCGTCCATACTCCTCGAATCGCACGAGGAAGGCGTCCCGCAGCTGACTGTCACAGGCGAGTGGGAAGCCGCTCGCCTGGTGAACCAGCCGCTGTCGCGAACGATCCTGCGTTTGGGGCTGCCAGCGGTCGCATCGACGCTGCTCATGACGTTGTTCTTCACCGTGGACATGTTCTGGATCGGGCGCTATCTCGGGCCCGTCGCTCTCGCTGCGACCACGGCCAGTGTGTTCTGGATATGGCTCATCATCTCGATCGCGGAGCTCGTGAGCATCGGGCTCACGTCTGTCGCCGCGCGACGGCACGGCGAGCGCAATCCTGCAGAAGCGGCGCGCGTGGTTGGCGAAGCGATGGTGTATTCCGTTGCTCTCGGTACCATCGTCGCGATCGGTGGCATACTGCTGCTCGATCACATGTACGCCATGATGGACGTCGCGCCGTCGATCGCGACGTTGGGGCGACGCTATCTCGGAACGTATCTGCTCGGCGCGCCGCTCTTCTTTGGATTCTTTGCGGTTGATGCAGGTTTTCGGGCCAGTGGTGATACCAAGACGCCGCTTGCGATACTTGGAGTTTCCATCGCAGTCACGATGATTATGGATCCGATTCTCATACTCGGACTCGGACCCGTGCCGCGCCTCGGTATTGAAGGGGCAGCGATCGCGACCTCGATCACGCGCATGCTCGCATTCGGGATCGGCGTGATGGTGTTGCGCAAGCGTGGGATGGTGAAGTTCGGGCCAGTGCGCGCGAAGACAATTGCGGCGATAACGCGCGTTGGTTTGCCGACGGCGACTACCGGAGTTGTGTTTTCGCTCATCTACATCATTCTCACCCGGAGCATCGCACCGTTCGGCACCGCTTCACTCGCCGCACTCGGCATCGGTCACCGAGTGGAGAGTTGGCTGTACACCATCAGTCTCGGATTTGGAGCCGCCGTTGCAGCGATCGTGGGTCAGAACCTTGGCGCTGGCGAGACCAGGCGCGCGGAGCAGAGTGGCTGGATAACTGTAGGCTACATCATGATACCTGCGGTGATCCTCAGCATCCTGGAACTCGCGATCGCGCCGGATTTCGCCGCCGTGTTCACGACCGACCCGATGACGCAGCGGATCAGCGCGGAATATCTTCGCATCAGCGCACTGTCGAACATGTTCCTCGGCGCCGAGATTGTGCTCGAAGCCGCGCTTGGTGGCGCTGGAACAACGCTGCCGCCGATGGTGACATCGACAGCACTCACCGCGCTCCGCGTGCCACTCGCAATATGGGCCGCAGCGCAATTTGGGATTATGGGAGTATGGTGGGTGATCGTGCTTACGGCGTCTGCACGAGGTTTGGCGATGATGTTGATCTGGCGGAGTGGAGTGTGGAAGCCACGGGTAGTTACGGCGTGAGTGGGCGCACGGGCGGCGGAGTCGATTAGCAATCGGTAATTAGTAGCATGGCGGTACTAATGTTGACCGCCCTCCGGACAAACGTTTTCGGTTCGCCAGACATCCATTTAACTGGCCCTGACCACGAGCGACGCCGCTGTCGCCCGCGCAGGTCGTTTCTATCATCCGTACTTATGTCTCGTATTCTGTCAGTGCTTTCCTTCGCACTATTCGTGGTCGCGCCGGCATTACCGGCGCAGTCATTGGCGACCCCGTCATCCAGACCGGTTTCGCGGTCCATGAAAGCGGAGCGTACCGCAGGACCGATCCGGATTGACGGTTTCCTGAATGAACCCGCGTGGAGTCACGCGCAGGTCTCCTCGGACTTCATGGAGAGCTACCCGAACAGCACGGAAAAGCCACAGGACTCGACCGAGGTTCGCATCCTGTACGACGATAACGCGCTTTACGTGGGCATCCGGATGTTCGACTCGCATCCGGATCAGATCGCCGCTCAACTGGCGCGCCGAGATGCGACGGGCATCTACTCGGACTGGATCCACCTGATGATCGGCAGCTACTTCGACCATCGGACTGCATATCGATTTTCCGTGAACCCGCTTGGTGTGAAGAAGGACGTATTGGAATACAACGACAACAACGAGGACGTGAACTGGGATGCGGTGTGGGATGTTGCCACGCGCGTAGACTCGCTCGGATGGACCGCCGAATATCGTATTCCGTTTTCACAGCTGCGCTTCTCCACAACGGAGCCCGCTGGCGGACGAGTCTGGGATTTGCAAATCATGCGCGATATCGCCAGGCGCAACGAGCGCGATAGCTGGGCGCCTTGGACGCAGCAGACACCTGGTTTCGTCTCGGCGTTCGGCGAGTTGACGAACATCATCGGAGTGCCGTCACCGCGACGGCTCGAGTTGCTCCCATATGCAAGCGCGCGGCTCAAGCGTGCTCCAGGCGATGGTACCGATCCATTCTACAAGTCGAACGACACCAAGCTCTCGGCAGGCGCGGACGTGAAGTACGGACTACCTCGCGGACTCACGCTCACCGCAACGGTGAATCCCGACTTTGGTCAGGTAGAAGTGGATCCGGCGGTGGTTAACCTCACAGCATTCGAGACATTCTTTCCCGAGAAGCGGCCGTTCTTTCTGGAAGGATCGGACATTTTTGATTTCGGACGAGTGCTCCGCAGTAATGACTACAATTCGCAACAGTATTTCTATTCGCGGCGCATTGGACGTGCGCCACAGGGAAGTGCGTACGGTCCCAACACCGCGTATGTCGATGCACCGCAGCAATCCACCATTTATGGCGCCGCCAAGGTTACTGGAAAGACCGCTGGCTGGACGATCGGTGTGCTGGACGCACTGACGAGCCAGGAAGACGCCGATGTAATCTCCACTTCCGGAGCAAGGAGCACGCGACCCGTTGAGCCTCGCACCAATTATCTCGTGGGACGTGTGCGGCGCGACTTCAGGGCGGGCAACACCGTCGTCGGCGCAATGGTCACATCGGTCGATCGCGCGCTCGGCGACAGCTCGCTCGCGGCAGGTCTGAGAGGTCGAGCGACTGTCGGTGGTTTCGACTTCGAGCACGCGTGGGCTCAGCGAGCGTGGACGGCAAGCGGGTTTGTATCGGGCAGTCAGGTGACCGGGACAGCAGCAGCGATAGCGGCGACTCAGCGAAGCAGTGCACGGTATTATCAGCAACCGGACGCGGACTACCTGCGCTACGATCCGACGCGGACATCGCTCACTGGACACATGGCCGAGCTAGCTCTCGCGAAACGCGGGACGTGGAACGGATCCGTTGCGATCAAGGATGTTTCGACGGGATTCGAAGTCAACGACATAGGGTTTCAGTCGAGCGTGGATTACAGGAGTGTCGCGACTTCATTCGGATACAGTTCATCCGAGGCTGGCAAGCATTTCCGATCAGACTATCTCAGCATCGGTACAACGAGCGCATGGAATTATGGAGGCACGTCGATCTATCAGTCGCCAAATCTGTCGGCCGGCGTGACGTTTCCCAATCTCTGGGGAATCAATACGTTCGTGGCCGACAATCCCAGCTATTACAACAACCGGCTCACTCGTGGCGGACCGCTCACGATGGTGCCGAGATCGTGGTCGATGAACGTGCAGGTCACAACGGATCCACGCCGAGTGATTGCGCTGAGTCCTGAGGTTTCACTGTCTGGCGA
>JBDTAB010000211.1:0-4113 GCA_039924865.1 Gemmatimonadaceae bacterium
ACGGCCGAGCCGGAAAGATTATTTTCGCCAAGTCGCACGCCGCGCACCATTGGTGTCTTGGACGAGACCTTTCCGTCAAGCACAAGCGAAACTTCGTCGAATGTCACGACATCGATCGTCACGCCACCGCTGCTATCGGGCGACACGATCAGGTTGGCGTCGGCAATGAACGGCTGGGCTCGGAGAATGCGCTCCGCTTCTCGCAACTGAAAGTCGACGCACGTATCGCCGACCCTTATCGGAATGAATCGCTTGACCACGCTCGGCCGTGTGGTCGCGTGAAGGTTGGTCGCCAAGCGAACCATCCGGGCAACGAATCGCGTGCCGCCGGCGTCAAACGGTGGGTACGTGTGGACTTCGATCCGATCGACTCTCTCGCCGTGACAGACTGGCGCCAGCGCAACGGAGGCCCCAGTGCCGGCGTCGGCCAGACCGCTCGTGGTATCCGAGAAGCCATCCCCTTGCCCGCGTGCGGCCGTGGCGCAGATTGCGAGGGAAAAGCAGGTCCACAATGAACTCCGGATCCACAGTCGTGTCATTCCATCCAATTGTAGCTGTTAGTGCTGCATTGCGCAGTGAGAACAACGTCACATCGGCCCGCCTGAGGACGACGTATCTCTCCGCATTGGAGAATGCACGCCTCGTACCACTGCTCGCCCCACCATTGCTCGATGCCACCGCGGCCGAGGCACTCATGGATCGGGTGGATGGTCTGGTCCTGACTGGCGGAGCCGACATAAATCCAGCTCGTTACGGTCACGCAGCCAATCCCGCACTCGGGCCGGTCTCCGATGTCCGGGACGCCTGGGAGATAGCCCTCGTACGAGCTGCGCGAGCCCGCTCAAAGCCGGTTCTCGCGATTTGCCGTGGCGCGCAGGTGCTCAACGTCGCACTCGGGGGAGCGTTGATACAAGACCTCCCGACACAGCACCCGAGTGAGATCAACCACGACCCGGATCGCCCTCGGTCCTCGAGGACGCACCCGGTCGAGCTTGCTGCAGAGTCACGGCTCGGACGAGCGATGGGAACGACCGGGTCTCTGGTGAATTCGATTCATCATCAAGCAATTGAGCGCGTCGCGAATGATCTCCGCGTGGTCGGAACTGCACCGGACGGCGTGATCGAAGGCGTCGAGTCTGCGGCAGATTCGGCTTGGTGGTGTCTTGGCGTCCAGTGGCATCCTGAAGAGTTGACCGGGACTTCGGAGCCCGGTGGCCGCGATGTCTTCGAAGCGTTCCGAGCCGCGCTGGGCTGACTGCGTGCGGGCGAGACGGCGTCAGGGTCCGGATATATTCCAGAGTGACGTTGAGATCTCTACACATCGATGCGGGCCGAACATGGCGTGGGGGACAGCGTCAGGCGTTCCTGTTGGCAACGGCGCTCCGATCTCGAGGCCAGGAACCTCTCGTCGTCGGGGTTGGCGGATCTCCCTTGCTCGAGCGACTACAGGGAGTCGGACTCGCCACCGCGTCTCTCCCAATGCGCTCCGACTGGGATCTCAGGTCAGCCACGCGGCTACGATCGATCATTCGAGCCTGGCATCCCGACATCGTCCACACGCACGACGCGCGGGCACATGCGGTGGCGATGATCGCCCTGGCTGGCGACACGACACCTCTTGTTGTCACGCGCCGTGTGACGTTCCCGCTGAAATCGGCGCGCGTGAAATACGGGCCACGCGTGACACGCTTCATCGCGATATCGAATGCTGTCAAGAACGCCATGGTGCGCTCCGGGGTCGATGCGGAGCGAATTGACGTGGTTCACTCCGGAGTCCCGACACCAGTGGCGGACGCTCCGCGCGACTGGCGAAACGAACTTGGCTTGACTCCTGATATCGTCGTCGCAGGTGTCGTGGGCGCGATGACGGCGGAAAAAGGGATCGATGCGATTCACCACATCGGCGCGCGCCTGAGTGAGTCGGCGCTCCGCCAGACGCACCTTGTACTCCTTGGGGGAACCAGTCGAGGACCGGAGCGATTCGGCGCGCTGCACGTTCACCGAGCCGGGTTCACATCCGAGATTCACAATGCGATGGCAGGGCTCGACATCCTCTGGCACCCCGCGACTGAGGAAGGGCTGGGCACTGTGCTCATCGACGCGCTTGGCCTCCGGGTCCCCCCGATCGCGTTCGACGTTGGCGGCGTGTCGGAGATCGTGGAAAGCGGGAAGAACGGCCTGCTTGTCCCCGCAGGTGATACAGCCGGCTTCGCGGCGGCCCACGAAGTACTCCTGGCGCCGGCTGAACGCGAAAAGTTCGCTCTGGCGGGCCCGAGCCGAGCTGCCATCTTCAGTGTAGAAAACATGACAGAAGGGGTAGAACGGGTGTACCAACGCGTACTTACAGCCTAACTTGCGAGCCATGCTTCACATCTGCATACCCACATACAACGAAGGACCGACCGTCGGCGTGCTGCTCTGGCGCATCCGGAAGGTTTTCCAGGACTATTCTCGCGAGTACGAGGTAGTCGTGTATGACGATGCGAGCACCGACGGGACCAGCGCGATATTGGAGCCGTACTGCAAGGTGCTTCCGCTGACGATCCTGCACGGAACGGAGCGCAAGGGGTTTGGACACGCGCTGAACGCATTGGGTGCGGAAGTGTCGCGCCGAACAAAGTATCCGCGCCGCGATGCGATGGTGGTGATGCAGGCCGATTTTACAGACCAGCCGGAGGCGCTCCCGGAGTTACTGAAGCGATTCGAAGGCGGAGCCGATATCGTCACGACCGATCGCGAACGTGCGACCATGCCGACTGCCGTGCGACGACTCGCGCAGCTCGGACCATGGATGGTCCGGCCCTTCCTCCCGACCAAGACAATGACCGATCCATTTGGATCGTTCAGGCTCTACAGAATCGCTCTATTGAGAGATTACGCCAAGGCAGCTGCTGGCGCGCCGCTGGTCACGAGCAACGGCTGGGCTGCGAATCTGGAGATGTTCCTGAAGCTCGCGCCGCTCGCGCGCAAGATCGAAAAAGTCTCCGTCGCACCGCGGTACGACCTGCGGCCGCGGGAAAGCCGCGTACGGCCGTTCGCCGATGCAATGGATCTGTATCGAGCGGGAAAAGCTTCGCGTGGCTGGCGCGCGCGGACGGCCCAATGAGTCGCGCGCGTATGCGACTCGCCACCGCGGGGGCCATATTCGGATGCGCACTCGTTGCGTCGGCGCAGACGCTGCCTCAGCTCACGAACGGTTCAAGGGAATCCATCGCGGCCTCGGTCGACACATTGAGCCATGCAGCGCCCGCGGTGCCGTTCAGCGTTGGCGAGCGCGCGGAGTACGACGTGAAGTTTGGCTCCATCAAGGTCGGCACTGCCAGCACGCTGGTAAGCAGTATCGAGAATATTCGCGGAATTTCCGCCTGGCACACTGTGTTTCGACTGAAGGGCGGCACTTTCTTCTATCACGTCGACGACGTCTTTGAGAGTTGGATCGATCGTGCGACATTCTCCTCGCTGCGATTCTACCAGACGCAGCAGGAAGGATCCAGCGACAGGCAGAAGCGCTACGAGATCTATCCTGATCGCGCGAAATACGTGGAGATGGACAAGGATCCACCTCGTGAACACGACGGCGTCAGCAACCCGCTGGATGATGGCTCATTTCTATTCTTCGTGCGGACGCTTCCGCTGGAAGTCGGTCAGACATATGAATCCAACCGGTATTTCCGGCCAGAGCGCAATCCGATCCGCGTAAAGGTGGTACGCAAGGAAACCATTGAGGTGCCTGCGGGAAAATTCGACTGCATTGTGCTTCAGCCGGTGATTAAGACACCAGGGATTTTCTCCGAGAACGGCAAGGCTGAAATCTGGCTTTCCGATGACAGCAGGCACATCGTAGTGCAGCTCAAGTCGAAGCTGACGTTCGGATCGATCAACCTGTACCTGAAGTCGTACACGCCGGGAGCGTGACTGGTATCGTCGCACACCACCGTCATCCCCGCACCCACCACCGTCATCCCCGCACCCACCACCGTCATCCCCGCGAAAGCGGGGACCCATTTGCTGTCGATGCGCGCGCACGGGGGACTGCTCCGCAGAGACGACTACCCCGCAGCGACGACTACCCCGCAGCGACGACTACCCCGCAGCGACGACTATCCGGCAGAG
>JBDTAB010000212.1:0-6681 GCA_039924865.1 Gemmatimonadaceae bacterium
CGGACGGGCATGCGAAAAATTTCTCGATTTTCCTTCGCCGCAACGGATACATCATGACGCCGCTCTACGATGTGCTTTCGGCGTGGCCCATCATTGGCAAGGGGCCAAACAAGTGGGCGCAACAAGACGTTAAACTCGCCATGGCTGTACGCGGTAACACGCCACACCGGCACATAAATGAAATCTCCACTCGTCACTGGCGCACACTGTCGATGAAAGCGGGAATCCCTGATGCGTTTCAGAGTTTGCTATCCATGGTGGAGGCAACCGACACTACTCTCGAGGACATCGAGTCTACGCTACCAACCGGCTTTCCTGGTCACGTATGGTCGAGTATTTCAAAGGGTGTACGGTCGCAACGAGAACGCTTTCTCCGTCACGGCTAGTCTATCGGCGAGCCGACGCCGTAGATTTTAGCGAATGAGATCTGCTGAGAGACGCGCGATGCGCGCGGCTCAGGTCGGAATGTTGGTAAATCTGATTCTCGCGATCATCAAGCTGATCGCGGGAATCGTGGGCCACGCGTACGCACTCGTAGCTGACGCGATCGAGTCTACGGCTGACATCTTTTCGTCGCTGGTTGTTTACGGCGGCCTCCGGATTGCGGCGCAGCCGGCTGATCACGACCACCCTTATGGTCACGGCAGGGCCGAGGCGCTCGCGAGTGCATTCGTCGCGCTCATGCTTTTTGGCGCGGCGATCGGCATCGCATTCGAAGCGATTCACGGGATAAGGACACCGCACCACCTTCCTCGTGCCTGGACGCTCGCGGTTCTGGTAGGCGTGATCATCGTCAAGCAGTATCTGGCCGGCCGCGTCTCTCGCGTGGGGACAGAGACGGGCAGCACCGCGGTAATTGCGGACGCTCAGCATCATCACAGTGATGTCATCACATCTACCGCCGCGTTTATCGGTATCAGCATCGCCGTGATTGGTGGTCCTGGCTGGGAACAGGCCGACGACTGGGCCGCAATCTTTGCGGCGGTGATGATCTGTTACAACGGGGTCAAGATATTGCGGCCGGCCGTCGATGACCTCATGGACCGTCTTCCGAAGGCCGACGTGGTGCAGAAGATCGCGAGCGCGGCCACCAGCGTCGCTGAGGTGCGCGCGATCGAGAAGTTGAAGGTTCGGAAGGTGGGACTGCAGTACGCGGTCGATCTACACGTACAGGCCGAGCCGCACATGTCTCTTCACGATGCGCACATCGTGAGTGGAAAGGTGAAGGGCGCTATCCGGGCGGCGATGCCGACCGTGGACAACGTCCTGGTGCATATGGAGCCCTACGAACCCATAAGCTCCTGACCCGCTGCCCCCCGTGGGGGCAGCATCTGAACGACACCACGAAGTAGCACGTACGTGTTTAAGGGGCACGCATGCGCCCTTAAACCTCTATATGAGACATCAGTGAGCCAGAGCTTCATTCCTCGAGTGGCCGCGGCGTTGTCCGCGGCGTTCGTGCTGGGCGCGCCCGTACTCGGGGCTCAGCAATCCTGTCCGGCGTTGGAGTCGGGCGTGACCATGCCGCTCAAGTATCACGGGGGTCCGACGGTCGCGGCGATCACCCCCTGCGATCTCATGACGCGCCTATACATCTACTCGGATGACTCGCTCCGCGGTCGAGAAGCAGGAACTCCGGACGCGATGCGTGCGACCGCGTACATCGAACGCCAGGTGCGGCTACTGGGTCTCAAGCCGGCGGGCGACCACGGGACCTATTTCCAGAACATGGCGGTAGCGGCGCGCGTCGTGACACCGGCATCGTCGATGTCGGTAGGCGGCAAGACGTTCCATGCGAACAAGGACTTCGTACTGTCGGCTCCGCCGGCTGACCACAAGGTGACTGCTTCGGTTGTCTTCGGTGGAACGCTCGGTGATACGACAAATGAACTCAGCGCGGCACAGGCTGATGGGAAGATCGTCGTAATGAAGGCGCCCGAGGGTGGTCGCCGGTTCTTTCGTGGCCGCGGTGCACCCAATCCACTGGCTGGAGCTGCAGCGGTTGTGACGGTGGAGTCGACACTTCCAAAGCCGCGTTTTTCGCCAGCGCTGAACGACACGGTGCAGAATAAGGGTCGGGAAGCTTATGCAGCCAGCCATCCGGCGCCCGGCAATGCTGCCGGTGGTCGCGGCGGATTCGGCGGCGGTGCTCTTAACATCACTGTGACGCCTCAGGTCGCCAGCGCACTCCTCGGCAAATCTGTGGAAAGTGCGGCACTCGGCGATGCGGGACGGTCGGCCACGATCGACATCCATATCAAGAGCGTTCCCGCGCCAACGCGCAGTGTTGTTGCAATTCTGCCTGGTACCGATCCCAAGCTCAGCAAGCAATACGTGGTGATTGGCGCGCACGCCGATCACATCGGCGTCTCGAGTGCCCACCCGGTTGTGGAGCATGATTCGCTCAAGGCCTACAATGAAGTGGCGCGTGTTGAAGGCGCCGACTCTCGCGGCGCGTCAGCGCCCACGCCTGAGCAGTGGGTGCGGATCAACGCGATAAAGGATTCGCTGCGCCGCGTCTATCCTCCGCGTCTCGACTCGATCAACAACGGCGCGGATGACGATGGTTCAGGTTCCGTGTCGATCCTCGAGATCGCACAGAGATTCGCACAGGGCAAGGTGAAGCCGAAGCGGTCATTGATCTTCATCTGGCAGATGGGTGAGGAGAAGGGACTCTGGGGTTCGCAGTGGTTCACGAATCATCCCACTGTACCGCGCGATTCGATTGTCGCCGATCTCAATCTCGACATGGTTGGGCGCGGCGCAGCGACCGACATCACCGGCAAGAACAAGGCTGGCGACGAGTTGGTTGGCGCGGACAACTACCTGCAGCTGGTCGGATCACGCCGTCTGTCAACGGAACTTGGTGACATCGCCGAGCAGGTTGATAGCACCGAACCTGTTCCGTTCAAGTTCGATTATTCCATGGATGCGAACGGGCATCCGCAGAACATCTACTGCCGCAGCGACCACGCCAACTATGCGCGGTATGGCATCCCGGTCATCTTCTTCACGACCGGTGGTCACGCGGATTATCACCAGGTGACGGACGAGCCGCAGTACATCCAGTACAAGCACATGGCTGCCGTCGATAACATGATATTCGACATTGCGAAGCGTGTCGCGGATCTGGATCATCGTGTCGTTGTGGACAAGGAAAAGCCGGACAGTCCATTCGCCCGGTGCCAGCAGTAGAAACGGAAGCGACGCAGTAAGTAGTTTCGGGAATTAATGAGCTCCGATATCGACAGGTCGATACCGGAGCTCATTTGTTTTCGCACTGGGATCTCTGCCACGCCCGGAGCACTAGTCGCAGCGGGTCGGCCGGAGAGGTATGATTCCTGCCGTGCGGACGTATGTTCGATAGTTGTACGCACCATCATTTCACACTGAGGCCGCGCCATGAGTTCAGTCCCCACGGTAATCGCCGCAATGGCAGCGATCGCAACAGTTACTGCATGCAGTTCGTCCAAGCCAGCGGTGAGCGCTGCTGACAGCGCCGCGGCTGGATCTATGACGTATGTGGCAGAGTTGCAGCCGCTCAACACGAGCATAACTGGCATGCAAACGACCGGCGAGGCGAAAATCGTCATCAATGGTGATAGCATGACAATCACCACCGACGTGAAGGGTGTTTCGCCGTCCATGATGCACTTGCAACATTTCCATGGGTTCGCAGACAACCGCGACGCAATCTGCCCCACGCCAGCCGCAGATACGAATCACGATGGCGTGATCGATATTAATGAGACCGAGCCAGTGCTCGGCGTCACGATGGTCCCGTTCACTAGCGATCCGGTCAGCATGCAGATCGTGACGAATACGTATCCCACGGCGGACTCTGCTGGTGTCTACCATTACAGCAAGACCGTATCGCTGCCCGCTCTTGATTCAGCATTCAAGAAGACCTTCAATGGCGCCGCTCTAGACCTCGCCAGCCGAGTTGTGATGATCCATGGTGTGCCGGCGAGTATGAAGCTCAAGCCGTCAGTTTCATCACTGGGCGACATTCCGGCGCAGGTCACGATTCCAATAGCGTGCGGAAAGCTGGTCAAGTCCGGGAGCTAAGCGCGAACGCTACGCCAAGCGGTCAACCTTGCGTCATTATATTGCCCAGGTCATGAAACGACGCGCATTCCAGCTCCTGGCCGCCGCATCACTGTCCCTCGCGGCATGTTCGGGCGAGGGAATTACTGGTCTCGACCTGGCGGTTTACAACGCCACCTATTCGGGGGCTGCAACGTACTGGGTTTCTGCTCCCGGTGCGAACATGATGCCGACTCCGTCAGGCGAGAGGATAAGCATGACGCTTTCGCAACTCGGCCAGGGTTTTTCCGGCTCATTTACCGTCGCGGATTCGGCTGGTGCGCCCATATACGAGGGATCCGTAAAGGGGCGGAGCACTTCCACTGGCGGTGACATCACTTTCGTGATTCCTCCGACCTGCGCTGGCGTACTTTACGGATCATTCACGGTATCGAATGGCGCCCTCAGCGGATCGGCCGTCGGGCGGGACTGCGCGACTTCTGGCGCCGATGCGGCTGTCCACATCACCTTCACCAATCTGGCCAGACAGTAGCGGTCGGGCTAACTTCACAGAATGAACAGCGGACGTATCAGTACTCTCGCGGCTCTCCTAGCCTGCACCACTTTTGCCGCATGTGGGGGTGCAGACAGTCGCGACACCGATCGGCTGTCAGCCGCCGCCGACCAGCCCAACAGCGTGATGTACTTCGACTCGACCAAAGCGGTGATCCCTGGTGCCGCGGTCGCAGCGGCTGGCGGCGTCGCAGCGGCGCCCAATGGCGCTGAGTTGTTCACCCGGTGCGCAGTGTGTCATCAGGCCACCGGCCTTGGCATCGCGGGCGCGTATCCACCGCTCGCCGGGTCCGAGTGGTTGGATAACAACCCCGAGGTGCCGATCCGTATCGTTCTCCACGGCCTCCAGGGGCCAATCACGGTGAAGAACACCAACTTCAACAACGCCATGACCCCGTTCGGTGATCAACTGTCCGATGCCGAAATCGCCGCGATCATCTCGTATGAACGGTCGAGCTTCGGTAACAGTGCCTCCAAGATCACCGCAGAGCAGGTCGCTTCCGTGCGTGCAGCGACAAAGTCGCAGACGACTCCCTGGAATCCGGCCGATCTGAAGGGTCTCATCAACAAGTAGTGCGCAGGGATGCAGTTGGGGCTCGATAAACCTCTTTCGGGCCTTCAGTGACCAAGATCACATGATATCGGCGGTATTGCTGGTCTTCGCTCAGGTTACGGTCACGATTGGGAACCATCCTCTCACCCATGCAGATAGCGTAAAGCGCGCGGCGCAGGTGGCGCGCCAGGATTCTGCTGCGGCGCGGAGAGATTCCATTCAGGCGGTTCGCGATTCATTCCATGTAAAGCGGCGCGAGGAGCGGAAAATACCGCTCACGCCAGCGCTGCTCGCAAGCGCGTTCAAGGATCCCGCCGCCCGCACACTGCTCGATCGTGCGCGTGCTGCAAGATTCACGCAGGACTCGGCGCTCGCGTCGTACGATGCTACCACATATGAACGGATTTCAGTTGGGTCAAAACTGAGCAGCTTCGGTCGCAACCGACTTTTGTTTCGCACCGAGCGCGCAACGCACATACGCTGGCAGCGGGGCAACGGCGCCGTCGTAGACATCACTGGCGCGCGATCTGCGCTACCGATGTTCGAAGGTGCCGGAAAGACCGATGTTGATATTGGCACTGGAAGCGTTCCGATTCCTTATTTCCCCGGTCGCGAAACGTTGTGGATCGGATCTTCGGTAGCGAAAGCGGACGCTGGCGCCGAGGCAATGATCCACCCCCTGGGAGACGGGGCCGAAGCGTACTACACGTACGCATCCGGCGATTCGGTAACATTCAAACTTCCCGGTGGAAAGCAAATCATTGTGCGCGAGCTGCGCGTACAACCGCGGAAATCGGCGTGGAATCTGGTGGTCGGATCGTTGTGGTTCGACGTTGGGACGGGCCAGCTTGTGCGCGGTGTGTACAGGATGGCCGAGCCGATGAACGTGATGACAGTTGCGAAGGATGAGGACGGAGAGGATCCACAGAAGGACATCCCGGGCTGGGTGAAGCCGATGATCCTTCCCATGACGGGCAGTATGGATGTCATGACAGTCGACTACGGTCTCTACGAAGGCCGCTTCTGGCTCCCGCGCATGCAGACAGTCGAAGGGAAGGCTCGTGCCGGAGTCATGCGCTTCCCATTCCAGTTGCAGCAGAAGTTCGACTACGAATCCGTGAACGCAGATCTGAAACTTCCGCAAATTCAGCTAGCTGTATCGGATACGGCGCACGGCGCAGCAGCGCGCAAGGAACGTCGTGACGCTCGTGAAAGCGCGTGCAGCAGTGGCGAGAAGTACCGCGAGACGCGTCAACTGCGGCGCGATCAGGCGGTAGAAATGGTAGTCCGCATTCCGTGCGACACACTCGCGCTCGAAAATTCACCGACACTTCCGCGGTCGATCTACGACACTCCGGATTCACTATTCGGTGACGCCGACGTGGATGCGCTCGTGGCTACAGCGCTTTCGCTACAGCGCCAGGCAGGACCGAGCGGATGGACAACACCCACGTTCCGCTACGGAATACCAATGTCGCGCTACAATCGCGTCGAAGGATTTTCGACTGGTCTTCGTGTGGACGAGGACT
>JBDTAB010000213.1:0-20762 GCA_039924865.1 Gemmatimonadaceae bacterium
CAGAGCGCCCAGAACGGGCGCGCTTCGCTCAATTACCGGGACAACCGACAGGACGCGGATGGAACCCGACATCGCTCTCGCAGAGGGCAGCAGGGAGGAGAGAAATGATTACCGCGCCTTACGCTTCAACGGCAGCACGTGACGTCGCTGCTCCAAATGGCAGCGCCACGTCAAATTCGCCGAGCAATGCCATTACCAATGCCGCCGGTGGGGCAATGGGAAAGGATCAGTTCGTCAAGTTGCTGATCACGCAGATGAAGAATCAGGATCCGATGAACCCGATGGACGGCAAGGATCTCGCCGCTCAGCTGGCGCAGTTCTCGAGCGTGGAGCAGCTAATAAACATCAACGCCAAGCTCGACGCTTTCGCGTCACTACTTCCGACGACACCGAGCACAACCGGATCTACCCCGACAACGCCGACTGCTTAACCAGTCGCTGATCTTCAACAACTCTTCATCGGACTCTATCAAATGGATCGCTCGCTTTTTTCAGCTGTTTCGGGACTTCGGAACAACCAGACCCGAATGGACGTGATAGGAAACAACATCGCAAACGTCAACACGACTGCCTTCAAGGCTAGCCGTGCGAATTTCACGGAAAGTTTCTCGCAAGTACTTTCCGGTGCAACGCGGCCAGGCACGGCTACCGGTGGCATCAACTCGATGGCAGTTGGCCTGGGCTCGCAGCTTAGCAGCATCGATACTGTATTCACGCAAGGCAATCGTGAGACCACGGGCGTCCCGACCAACCTCGCAATACAGGGCAACTCCTTCTTCGTCGTTGGAAACGGGAACCAGAACCTGTTCACCCGTGACGGCAACTTTAAATGGGATTCGGCTGGAACGCTCGTCGCCGGAAACGGCGGCATCGTCCAGGGCATGATGGCAACGAACGGCGTGCTCGGTGGTGCGCTGACCGGAATCTCTGTTCCGATCGGACAGACGACGCCGGCTGCTCCTACTACGCGCGCTGCTATCACCGGGAACTTCAACTCCGAAGCTCCACCAATCGTCGCCACCGACCCAACGAATCCAACGGCCCTAGAACTGGCCGATCCGGTCAACGCGGGCTCCATTGTCCGCACCACACTCGGCGTGTTCGATTCGCTAGGATCCAAGCACGACTTGACACTCGTCGCCTGGAAGACATCGGCGACGACCTGGGGCACCAAGATCGATCCGACTGGCCTCAACTATGACACGTCTGCGTCGTATACATTTGGCGCCGGTGCGCAGTCGTCGCCTGCGGCGGCGGCGACCCCGTGGCAGTTCAGCTTCAATGCAGACGGCACAGTGGATACCACGAATTCCAATCTGCCCAACGTCACGTTCACGCCGCTCGGCGGCGGAGCAACGGTTTCGCTAAAGCTCGATCCAGGAACTGGCGCCACCGGTGTCACGTCACTTGCCGCGGCGAACTCGGGTGTACTCCGCGACCAGAACGGCTATGCCTCAGGTGTGCTCGAGTCGACCTCGATCGGTCACGACGGCACGATCACGGGGTCGTTTTCCAACGGAACGAACCAGACACTTGGCCAGATCGCGCTCGCGGACTTCAACAATCCCGAGGGGCTGGACCAAGCCGCGGACAGCATGTACACCGTGTCCGCAAATTCTGGAACTCCCCTCATCGGATACTCTGGAAGAGACACCTCTTCGACCATCGCGAGCGGCGCGCTCGAGATGTCCAACGTGGACCTGGCGCAGGAGTTCACTGACATGATCATCACTCAGAGAGGCTTCGAAGCGAACGGAAAAATGATCACCACCAGCGATCAGATGCTTCAGACTCTAATCAATATGAGGCAGTAGTTGCCGTAATCCTGCGGTAGATCGAATCACTGCCGGCGGCAAAGTTAGCCGAGGGCAGCCCGGAAGAAATTGCCGGGCTGCCCTTTTTTGCCCTTTATGAACGATGTCACAAATATGACTATGCATTCCATAAGTATTGACGAGACAACTACTTAGCTGTCTTGCATCGCCCGAAATTCTGACACCGTTCGTTGGTACGGCACCTGCTTTTACCCGGACTGCGAAGGTAGCTGTTGGAACCATTTTGCTAGGGCGATACGCATGGCGGAAGAAAAAACTGAAGAACCGGTAGCGCCTGATCCGGCGACTAAGGGCGGGAAGTCCAAGATGCTAACTCTCATCGGTGGCGTGGCGGGCGGCCTTGCACTCGGCGCCGTTCTGGGATTCACGGTTCTTGGGCCGAAGCTCGCGCACAAGTCAGCGCCAGCAGCTGCGACGACGGCGGATAGCGGGAAGGCCGATCACAAGGGCGGATCTGAAGTAAAGAAGGGCGAAGCCCCTCCGGCCATCTATCAGCTGGACAACCTGGTCATGAATCCCGCCGGTTCCGGCGGCGCGCATTTCCTGTTGATGTCCGTTGCACTGCAACTGAAAGACCCTGCAACGCTCGAGACAATGAAGGGACGTGACGCCGAACTGCGCGACGCGATTCTTCGTCTCTTCTCGAGCAAGAACATCGATCAGATAACAGCGCCGGCAGCAAGAGACACACTGAGCACCGAGCTGCTTGGGCTGCTGGACAAGATGTTTGGCACCGGCGCGGTTGCCAGGATTTACTTCCCACAGTTCGTGATCCAATGAGCACCGACGACCGCCCGATGGCCTCGGGCACTCTGTCACAGAGCGAGATCGACCGGTTGCTAGGCGGCGCGAGCAACTTGCCGTTCCCCGGCACCGTCGAAGAATCACCGGTCCAGATGTACGATTTCCGACGCCCGCATCGCGTATCCAAGGAGCGCCTGCGCACGTTGGAGGCCATTTACGAGCGCCTCGTGAAATCGCTCGAGAGTTGGGTAATCGGTCGTGTACGCGGCCAGATCGAGATGCGATTGCAAGGTGTCGAGCAATTTTCATTCGGTGAATTCACTCTGTCACTCCCAACTCCATGCGCCTCATTCATCTGCGACATTAATGATTCCGGCGGCCAGCTGGGCGTTGTCGACATCGGGGAGGAATTCGCTTTCTTCCTGATCGACCGACTCTTCGGCGGTGCAGGACGCCAGGTCGCGATGTCGCGCCCACTTACTCGTGTTGAGCGGATGGCGCTGCGCGGGCTCGTTGAGAAGGTCAATTCGCTGCTCGCAGAGTGCTGGTCGGACTACATCACAATGTCGCTGGGAATCAGCTCTTTCGAGTCCTTCCCCGACATTCTGCTTCAGAGCGCGAACCGTGACGATCCTGTTCTCGTCGCGAACATCGAAGTGACCGCGGGAGACGTCAGTTCATTGATGCTGGTCTGTCTGCCATTTGCCGTGCTGGACAAGTTCTTCACGAACACGGGCCCACGGAGCGTCGCCAACGCGACTGGCTCAGAGCATGAGCGCGCGGCCAGCCGCGCCCTCGCGGAGTATTCGCTTCGCGCAACTCGCGTGAGCGTTTCCGCGCGGCTACCGGAATTTCGTATGACACTGCGCGACATCGCGTCGCTGTCCCATGGAGGCGTCATCACGACGGGGCTGCCGAATAACAGCCCAATCCGCGTCATGGTAGGCGATCAGGAGCGTTTTGCAGGAACTGCTGGTCGCGTTGGCAATCGCCTGGCCATCCGCGTCGAAGGATCGCTCAGTGAAACGGGTGAAGTAAAGGGCACAGCACCAGTCGTTCCACAATTCGACGCTTCGGTGATCGCCGAGGCAATCCAATCACAATCGATTTCCGCCGAATAACAATGGACCAGAATCCAAGTGGCGCCGCTGGCGCAGATATCATGAAGAACGCCGATGCAGGCATTGCGGCAGAGATGCTGGGAAGCGAAGTGCCCATCTCTATGCTTCTCGATCTCTCACTGCCAATTTCGATCGAGCTCGGCAGAACATCGATGACGGTGCAGGACATTCTTCGGCTCGGTCGTGGATCTGTGATTCAGCTCGATCGGCTCGCCGGCGAACCGATCGACGTCTACGTCGGAGATCGGCGTTTCGCCGAGGGTGAGGTTGTGCTACTCGGCGAGACATTCGGTGTTCGTGTTACCAGAATCCTTCCACGCGCCAACGCGGTAGAGGAGATCGCCGCGTGAGCGCACCATCTTTCCTGATGGTGATGGCTATGCTTGCCGTAGTCCTCGGTGCAATGGGGATCGCGTTGCGTGTTCTCCGCCGCTACACACTCGCCGGCGCGTCCAGGAAGGATGGCGTCAAGATGGAAGTCATCCAGCGATTGACACTCGGCCAACGGCAGGGGATCGCGGTCGTGCGGATCGGCTCCAGAGTGCTTGCGGTATCGATGGGCGATGGTGGCGTGCATCAGGTTGCAGACCTGACCGAGACGGATATTGCGTCAAGTGCAACGAATGCAGCTCCAGCCCCAGGCAGCGCACCAATGCATGCCATCGCCGATGGCATCCGCAAGCTCGCGCTTATTCGCAACACGGAGCCGCCCGACGAGCCAGCGGCAGCGCGCAGCGCAAAAAAGAATGGCAAGCGTATCTCGTACGTTGCCCCGATCGAGGATTTTCAGGCTGTTCTGAGCATGGCGATGGCAGGCGGAGCTCGCGCGTGAAGGTTCGCCGCACCATTACCTGGCTCACCGGGCTGCTGGCAATTGCGTCAGCGAGTACCGCGGCTTTTGCGCAGCAGACACCGGTTCCGAGTGCACCTGCATCATCAACAGGCGCAGTGGCACGTGTGCTTCAATCGGCGGCCAACTCGACCAACGCAGCTACAACTGCAGCCAGCACCGCAGCGAAGTCGGGCGCGACACCGCAGAACACTATTCCGCAACCGCCGCAGATTCTGGTGCCGGGATCCGCTCGCGGCGCCACAACTGCGACGACCGGCCCCCGTGCGACGGTAGCAGGCGCTCAGCCAACCCGACCCGAAGCCGCGAAAGTCGCGAACGGTGCGAGCGTGAACGCACCGGTAGCTCAGACGGGCGGTGCCGATGTGATGCTGGGCAAGCTGGCACCGCAGATGGATTTACGTGTGGGAGGCAAGGATTCCGGCGGCCTCCGTTTGAGTGGGACTGTTGGAATCGTCGTGATGATGGGGCTGCTCACGCTGCTCCCGACGCTCGTCCTCCTGATGACCGGATTCACGCGAATCCTGATAGTACTGAACTTCCTGCGCCAGGCGCTCGGGACTCAGAATGCTCCGCCTGCCCAACTGGTCGCGGCACTATCACTCATCCTTACGGGCTTTGTGATGGCACCGACGCTGACAAGAGTGAACGAGACTGCCCTGCAGCCGTGGATGAACGGCACCATGGATCAGGCGGAGATGATGAAGACCGCCGTCGTTCCGTTCCGTGAATTCATGCTGCAGCACACGCGCGATCACGATCTGCAGGTATTCATCAATATGAGCTCTGGCGTGGCGCCACAGAACGAGGATCAAGTCCCGCTCGTGACGCTCGTATCCGCGTTCGCAACGAGCGAGTTGCGCACGGCGTTCCAGATCGGTTTCGCACTGTTCCTCCCCTTCATCATCATTGACATCGTGGTGTCGAGCGTGTTGATGAGCATGGGTATGTTCATGCTGCCACCGGCCATGATATCACTGCCATTCAAGCTGCTTCTCTTTGTTTTGGTCGACGGCTGGACGCTGGTCGTGCAATCACTCGTTACAAGCTTCCGCGTCTAGCCGATGTCCCACGTCCTCGTCGTCGACATGGCCCGCAACATGATCATGACCGCGTTACTCATTGCGGCTCCGATGCTCGTCGTCGCGCTCGCCGTGGGATTGATCGTATCGATCATTCAGGCAGTGACACAGATCCAGGAACAGACACTTTCCTTCGTTCCGAAGCTCGTGGCCGTCGCAGTCACGTTCATCATTGCACTGCCCTGGATTATTCAGATCATGGTGAGATACACGAGCGAGCTGTTCCGCTCCCTGCCGTCCATGATTTCGTGACCGACGTTCGCCCCTTCGACGTGTTCGCACCCGGTTCCGGGACCGTGGCCGTACTGGTCGCGCTCAGGCTCACCGGGCTCATGCTTATCGCTCCGGTGTTTTCTGCGGCGACGGTTCCCGTCAAGTGGCGCACGTCATTGCTGATTCTACTCACGATCGTGATTCAGCCGATCGCGTACGCCAACATGCAGTCGATACCGGTGCTGACGCCGGCAACGGCTATCGGCGAACTGATCGTCGGGTTTGGAATCGGACTGGGTGCAGCTCTCCTTGTTGGTGCTGCCCAGTCCGCGGGTGAACTATTGGCAATCCAGATCGGTCTATCCGGTGCATCGCTACTCGACCCGCTAACGAGACAATCGTCGCCAGTGCTCGCCAATTTCCTTTCACTCTTCGCCATCACGATCCTGCTGGCGCTGAACGTACATCTCGGAATGATCGAAGCACTGGCCGACAGCCTGCGTACCGTTCCAGTCGGCAGCGCAATGGATCTTCAAGCGGGGTTGGCAAACCTCATCTCGCTTGGTGGTTCGCTGTTCCTCGTCGGACTCCGGTTCGCCGCACCAGTCATTGCGACCGTCATGATCGGCAATGCGGCACTTGCTGTTCTCAGCCGCGCTACACCGCAGCTCAACATCCTGTCCGTCGCCTTTCCGCTTCAGATCGGCCTGGGCCTGTTCGCACTTGGAATCGCGCTTCCGTTCATCGCCAACACGCTGGGCAACTGGCCAACAGCGTATGACCAGCAACTCACATCCTTCTTCACCGCCATCTCTCCGGCGGGGATGCACTGAGGATGTCTGACGACTACGGCGACAAAACAGAAGAGGCGACCCCCAAGAAGCGCCAGGAGGCGCAGGAAGAGGGCCGCATCCCCAAGAGCCCCGAGCTATCAGTCGCGGTCCTGCTCCTCGGGATCGCGCTAGTGCTGACTGCGGTTGTTCCGCACGTGGCGAGCAAGCTGTTCGCGATCATGGGCGAAGGACTCGCTTCGGTCGGTGATACGTCGTTCTCCGCCGAAAGTGCGATCAAAACCTTGCAAATGCTCGGATGGCGCACGCTATCCGCAATACTCATGGTCGCGGTGTCGATGGCCGGAATTGCTCTGGCTGTAAATGCGGTGCAGGCGCGCGGCGTCCTGTCGATCAAGCCAATCACGCCGCAGTTCAAGCGCATCAGCCCCGCAGCGAATATTTCCCGACTCGCAGGCCCGCAGGCAATCGCCGAGCTCGTGAAATCGCTCGCCAAACTGGTTATCGTCGGTTTCGCGATTCACGCGGCTCTCGGTCGTGAGGCTATAAACGCCATTGTAGTCACGAGCCAGCAGTCGCCGATCGCCATGCTCCAGATCGTGACGCACTACTCGGTCAAGTTGATCCTGACTGCCGGACTGGCGTATCTCGCTCTGGCGCTTGCGGATTATCTGTGGCAGTACTGGCAGTTCACGAAAGAAATGCGGATGAGCAAGTCGGAGATCAAGCAGGAGTTCAAGAACTCCGAGGGTGATCCGCTGCTCAAACAGCGCATGCGGTCCATCGGCCGCGCAAACGCGCGCAAGCAGATGATGAAGGACGTGATCCTGGCTGATGTTGTCATCGTCAACCCAACGCAGCGCGCAATCGCTCTGCAGTACGATCCATCCAAGGCACCTGCGCCGATTGTCCTCGCAATGGGACAACGCAAGGTCGCCGAACGGATCAAGAAGATCGCGCTCGAGAGCGGCATTCCGATAGTGGAAAACCGCCCTCTGGCGATCGCTCTTATCAAGCATGCTCGCGTCGGAATGATCATTCCGGTAGAGCTCTATCTCGCAGTCGCAGAAGTCCTCGCATTCGTGATTCGCCAACGCAATGAGCGCGGAGCTCGCTGGGCGTACCGCCCAATCTCGCATCTTGTCGGAGACACAGTCTGATGGCAACCGTCGCAGTGAAGCAGGCGGTTTCGACTACCGCGCCGAGCAAGGGTAACGCAGAAGCAGGACTCGCAGTGGCGGTTGTCTTCGTCATCGGCCTGCTCGTTGTTCCTCTTCCTGGAGTGATGCTCGATGTTTTGCTGGTCACGAGCATCTCGCTCTCGCTCGTTGTCCTGCTGTCAGCACTCTACACGACCAATCCACTCGACTTCAGCTCGTTCCCGGGCCTGTTGCTGCTGCTCACTCTGTTCAGGCTCGCACTTAACGTCGCAAGCACGCGGTTGATACTTACTCATGGTCAGGCGGGGCATGTAATTCAGGCGTTCGGTGAATTTGTGATCGGCGGGAACTACGCCGTTGGGCTCGTTCTCTTTCTCATCCTCATAGGCATCAATTTCATTGTCATCACCAAGGGTGCCGGACGCGTCGCAGAGGTCGCGGCGCGCTTCACCCTTGACGCGATGCCTGGGAAGCAGATGGCGATCGACGCCGATCTCAATGCCGGCTTGATCGATGAAACAGAGGCCCGCCGCCGACGCGAGGAAATTTCGCGCCAGGCTGACTTCTATGGTGCAATGGACGGATCGTCCAAGTTCGTGAAGGGAGACGCAATAGCGGCGTTGATCATCACGTTCATCAACATCATTGGCGGCATATTCATCGGAGTTGTCCAGAAGGGACTTCCCTTCTCGCAGGCTGTCAGCACCTACACCATTCTCACCGTCGGTGAGGGACTGGTATCGCAGATCCCATCGCTGGTCGTGTCGACAGCTGCAGGCATCATGGTAACCCACTCTGCGGGATCGACGCAGATGGGCTCCGTTGTTGCGGCTCAGATGACCAAGCATCCGCGTGCCATGTGGATCGCTTCCGGAGTGCTCGGGCTCTTCTCAGTTGTTCCAGGCCTCCCGATGCTGCCGTTCCTGCTGCTGGCAGGAATCCTCGCGATGCTTGCGCGTTCGGCCTCGGCTGCGGAAAAGAAGCGCGCGGCGACAGCGGTATCCGCACTCGCCACGCCCAAGGCCGACTCGCCGACTTCGACTGATCCGATGAGAGATCTGTTACAGATCGATCCGATCGAGCTCGAAGTCGGATACGCACTCATTCCGCTCGTTGACGAGCGACAGGGTGGCGACCTTTTGGACCGCATCTCGATGCTCCGCAAGCAAGCGGCGGTCGAACTCGGAATCCTCATTCCTCCAGTGCGCATCAGGGACGACATCCGTCTCCCCTCAAATGAGTACGTCATCAAGCTTCGCGGAAGCGAGATGGCGCGAGGCGAAGTGATGCCTCGCTTTCTCATGGCCCTTAATACCGGTACCGTCATCTCTCCCATGGAGGGAATCGACGCGGTTGACCCCAGTTTTGGCATGCCCGCACGATGGATCGCGACCAATCGCCGCGCCGACGCAGAAGCGTACGGTTACGTGGTTGTCGAGCCATCGACGGTCGTCGCAACGCATCTCATGGAAGTTCTCAAGGCTAACGCTGCAGAATTGCTCGGACGCCAGGACGTTCAGGAAATGGTGGAAACGCTCAAGAAAACCCATCCGGCGCTGGTCGACGACATAGTGCCGACCAAGATCTCTCTTGGAACACTCCACCGTGTACTACAGCGCCTCCTGCGCGAGCGCATTCCGATTCGCGACCTCGTCACGATCCTCGAAGCCCTCGGCGATTCCGCCGAGACTACCAAGGATCCGGAAGCGCTCACCGAGCACGTCCGCCGGTCTCTTTCGAACGTCATCGCAAGGTTGTACGCCGAGCCGGATTCATCAGTACGCGGAATCACCATGGGACCGCGCCTGGAGCAGGCACTTACAGGGCTTTTCTCCCCGCGCACGGCGCAAGCTGGTGCTGCGCTGCTGAATCCGGATGCGCTCGCGAGAATGCTGCGTGACCTGAATGATATGTCGCAGGCGTATTCGTCTGAAGGTCGTCCCGTTCCGCTCGTCACGCCGCCGAGCCTGCGAGTCGGAGTGCGCAGGCTGATCGAGCCGGTGATGCCGTCTCTACCAGTGATCTCACTTGCGGAACTGCCGACAGCGGTGAACCTGCACAGCGTTGGAACGTGGGAGATGGCAAATGCAGCGTGATCCCGGTGCGCCGCGGATTGTGGTTGCCTCCGGGATGTCTGGAACCGGCGTTACCTCGGTTTGCACGCACCTGCAGGAAGCGATTCCTGCGCTTGAGTTCATCGATGCCGGTGCGGTATGGGTCGACATTGAAGCTGCCTGCGCACCAGGATTCGCGCGATTGGTCGTTGTAACGACGCATGATGTGATTTCCATCACCTCCGCATATGCGTTGATCAAGTTGGCGCGAGAGCATTTCACGGATGCGCCAATCGAGTTGCTCGTTACAGCGAGCGAGGAGCGCGATGCGCTCAAAACGTACGAACGAATTCAGCTGGCGTGTAGCCACTTTCTTGGCGAAACGGTGGGTTACGCTGGTTCGGTACCGGATGATGTTGGAGAGCAAGAACCTGGCGAGAAAACAGCAATGCACTCGAAACCAGCACCCCTCGGTGCGAACGCGATTGCAGCGCTGCAGAATCTCGCAACGCGATTGGACGAAGAACTGGAAGTGACTGTGCTACGGGGTTCGTGGCGCCAAAGGGAGCGGAGAATAGCTTTATGACGAAATTGGATATGCAGCTTTGGAGTGAATTTGCGCGCGGCAGTCAGGAAGCACGCGACAGCCTTCTCGCCGAGCATCTCGGCCTCGTTCATCACGTTGCGCGGCAGTTGTCTCGCACACTCGCGGCAAAAGCGGACCTCGACGAGATGGTGAGCGCCGGAACGATGGGTCTGATGAGCGCGCTCGCAGGATTCGACCCGTCGCGCGGACTCGCGTTCAGCACGTTCGCGGCGCCTCGCATCCGCGGCGCAATTCTGGACGAGCTGCGTCGCCAGGACCACGTGCCGCGCTCCGTTCGCCGCAAGGCGCGTGAGATGTCCGGCGCGCGCGAAACTCTGCAGAGGATCTTTGGCCGCCCTCCGGAGCCGGCCGAAATGGCGGAGCACCTGGGCGTCGACATGGCCACACTCTGGCGGTGGGAGGCGGATATAGAAAACGCGGTTCATCTGTCGATCGACCGTCAGCCCGGCGAAGGAGATTCCGGAACCGCAGCACCCGCCGAGATGTTGGCCGATGAGACACACGGCGACATTGAGGAGACGCTCAATCATGAGCAGGAAGTAGGTCTTCTTCGTGAAGCCATCCTGGACCTGAAGGAGCAGGAGCGCGTCGTTCTGTCGCTCTACTACTTCGAGGAGTTGAAGCTCCACGAGATCGCGTCCGTCCTGAATTTGACCGAGAGCCGGGTAAGCCAGATTCGATCGAAGGCGCTCGGAAAACTCCGAACCGAGCTCGGCTCGATGCGTAGCTTCGTGGCCTGACCGGCTCAAGACTCAACAATTGCGGCAGAGGGGCGGAGGCAATATTTGCCCCGCCCCTCTGCCGCTTTCCGAACGGTCGTGCATAGACGCGTTACAGATCGGAAATTATCGCTCTCGACACTAGGCAATAATTGCCGAACAGGAAGAAAATGCCGGCTTGGGGCGCCCGCAACACCGGCAATAGTGTGCCGTGTAAGTGCTTATATGACAACATCTTATGCGATTATTGTCTGGTAACTACGTTATGGTACCGCTGTTGCCAAATACACGCTTGTCCAACCGGAGATTCATCAAATGGGTGCGAGTGTCCGACCGAACGGAATGTCCAGCGCAGCAGCCGCGCTCCGATACTGGGAGCGTCGGCAGGAAGTCGCGTCGAATAACCTGGCGAACGTGTCGACTGACGGCTTCAAGGGTCAGAAGGTATTCGCGCGGATGGTTGAGGGTGCTCTCCCCGCCGCCGACGAGACGACCGATTTCACACAGGGATCGCTGGAGACGACCAACAACCCGCGCGACGTCGCCCTTGACGGCCATGGCTTCTTCGTGGTGAAGACCCCCAATGGTGAGCGATACAGCAGGGGTGGTTCGCTACAGATAAACCAAGCCGGCGAGCTTACAGACAACGCGGGGAACCAGATCCTCGGTGATCGGGGATCGATCCGCGTAGCGTCGTCTGGCCAGGCCCAGATCGGCAACATTCAGATCAGCAAGGATGGAATCGTCACAGTCGATAACGCTGAAGTAGGACGCATGCGTATCGAGACGATCCCTGACAGGACCACGCTCAAGGCGGAAGGAAGCGGGTTGTTCGTTCCACCGTCAAAGCGTACCAGAATCGACCCCGATGCGCAGATCGTTCGGCAGGGGTCGCTCGAGCAGAGCAACGTCACACCTATCAGCGAGATGGTCGACATGATCTCGATTCAGCGCGCTTACTCAGCAGTGCAGAAGGCGGTCACCACGCTCGATACCGTGCGTGAAATCGCAACGACCGAACTGGCCCGCCCGGCAAACTAAGGAGACTGACAAATGGATCCCGCACTTCGCACAGCAGCAACAGGCATGCAGGCGCAACAGACGCGCACCGACGTCATCGCCAACAACCTCGCCAACGTCAACACAACCGGGTTCAAACGGAGCCGCGCACATTTTGAAGACTTGCTTTACCAGACGCTGCAGGGACCAGCCACGCTTGGATCACGTGACACGGAGCAGCTACCAGCCATCCAGGTCGGACTCGGCACGAGGCTGACATCGGTCCAGCGGATCGATTCTCAGGGATCGCTGGAGCAGACGTCGCGCCCACTCGATCTAGCCATCGAAGGCGAGGGCTATTTCGAGGTGCAACTTCCCAACGGAAACTCCGCGTACACGCGTGACGGCAGCTTGCAGGTTTCCGATCAGGGCGTGCTCGTCACGAATCAGGGCTATGCGATTCAACCGCCCATCAAGGTGCCCAAGAATGCGACATCCGTGAGTATTTCCGAGACTGGCGTCGTAACCGCCAACGGCGTGACCGGCACAACAGATGGAAACCAGGAACTCGGTCGGATTGAGCTAGCTCGTTTCGCCAATCCGTCCGGACTTGAATCGATGGGTCAGAATCTGTTCTCGGAAACACCGACCTCGGGCGAAGCAATCCACGGAATGCCCACTGAAGATGGTAATGGGCGGATCGCGCAGGGATATCTGGAAGCGAGCAATGTCGAGATCGTGACAGAAATGGTTGACATGATCACGGCTCAGCGCGCGTACGAGATCAATTCCAAGGCGATCAAGAATAGCGAAGACATGTCGCAGACCGCCAACTCCTTGATGCGGTAAGATGCAGAAACACAACGCCGCTTTCCTGGCTGCACTCATGTGTGTCGTGCACAGTGCACGTGCGCAATCCACAAATCGCAGCGTGGTCAGGATTCCCGTTGCAGCGCGTGACCTCATGCGCGGAACAACTCTGTCGCAGAGCGACATCAATTGGTCCGATACCACCCTTACAGACGGAAGCACGCCGGACGCAGCACCGGTCGCACCAGGTTGGGTAGCGCGCAGGGTCATTCACGCAGGCGAGATCCTCCGCGAACCCAGCGTCGCGAAGCCTGATCTGGTGAATGCAGGAGACCAGGTGGATGTCATCTACTGGACTCCGGGCGTCAGCATTCGTGTGCGTGGAACGGCAATCGGCCGTGGCAGGATGGGCGACGAAGTGTACGTGAAGCTCGACAACAGGCGCCGTCTCCATGGCGTCATCTCAGGGCCAAACACAGTGAGAGTGATGTAATGATTTTCAAATTCCCCGGTGTCCTTCTGGCGACGGCGCTGGCTGTCTGTGCGGCTGGCGCCCAGACCACCCCGACGCAAGCGACGCGTACCCCACCGACTTCACGCGGGGCGACAACGCCCGCCCCGGCCGGCGCGCCAGCACCACAGGCGCAACCAGCTCTCACCTCAACTGCTGTAGCGGGCCGCCAGTCATGGCTTTCGGATCGCCGAGATTTTCATGTCGGCGACATCGTGACGGTTCTCGTCGATGAGTACACGCTGACTTCGCTTGACAAGGAAGTGAACGCCACAGAAAGCCGCCAGCGCTCACTTGGATTGGGCATCAACACGCCAACCAGCAACAAGTCATTCGGCATTAATTCCAACAACGGGAATCAGTCCCGGAACAGCGGACTGGACGCGCGGACGAATCGACTCACGACTGACATGAGCGCACGAGTCGTCGCGATTGCTCCGAACGGCGTGATGCAGCTCAAGGGAACCAAGATGATCAAGGTCGAGGAGAGCAAGGTAAACCTCACTCTCACGGGTTGGGTACGCGTTCAGGACGTCGCGCCTGACAATAGCATTCAATCGTTCCGCATGGCGGATGCAGACCTGGATTACCAGGCCGAAGGGCCGCTCGGCAAGGCGAAGAGTGGAATCATAGGTCGCCTGCTTGGGGCGTTCTGGCCATGAAACGCACTCTCAACGCGCTCATCGGGGCACTCAGTTGCTTCGCCCTGCTCGGATTCCAGGCTGGTGCGCAGTCGACTCGCATTCGCGACATTACGATCGCTGATGGTTCCACACCGGTGCGATTGCTCGGCTATGGTATAGTAGTTGGACTGGACGGCACGGGCGACCGTGGGGTCGGCGGCCGCCAGGGCGGACAGACCGTCCAGTCAGTGGCCAATCTGTTGCGACGGTTCGACATTCAGATTCCGGCGGAAGTGCTACGGACGCGGAACGCAGCCGCGGTTCTCGTGACAGCCGAGGTATCGCCGTATCTCCGTGCGGGTGGGAAATTCGACATCACGATCTCGTCTCTGGGTGATGCACGTTCCCTACGCGGCGGAACCTTGTGGATGACGCCGCTCGTCACCGACGCCGGTGCACAGTCCGTCGCGACAGCGCAGGGTTCGTTAGTGATGAGCGACGGCAACATCAACTCGCGCGACTTCAACACGGTCGAGACTTCCGGACGCATCCCGAGCGGTGGCCTGCTCGAAGGGTCGGTCACAACGGAAAGCTTTGCGAATTCGTCGCGCCTGCTGCTCAAGGAACCGGATATTGGTACCGCGACCAAAATTGCGGCAGCAATCAATCAGTCTATTGGCGCGAATACGGCAAAGGTCGAAGATCCGGGTTCGGTCGCGCTCACAATACCCGCGACTGGCGACAGATCAGCGACAATTGTAAAAATTCAGGATTTGAAGGTGATACCTGATCGAGCCAACAGACTCGTAATCGACGGTCGCGATGGAACGGTCGTCGCTGGTGGCGACATAACCGTTGGAGAGGCGGTCGTCAGTCATGGAGGGATTACGCTGACCATCGGCGCGACTGCAGGTACAACACCAGGCGCCGGCAGCCCTGCGAGTCCTCAGGCAGGACCACCCGGCGGCGGCGCTCTCGGAACTCAAGCCGTCCGGGTAGCCAGCGGCGCATCGGTACAGGCCGTGGCATCTGCGCTCCAGGCCGTTCAGACCACGCCATCCGAAATAGCCGCGATCTTCGAATCTCTGCGGGAAGTGGGCGCCCTGTCGGCTGAAGTAACCATTCGATGACGGGAATCGGAGGTCCTGGCCCGGTTGGGCCCGCCCCCTCAGCCACCGTTGCGGCTACGGCGAGAGACGCCAAGCTCCATAAAGTATCGCACGACCTCGAGGGAGTTTTTGTCCAGCAGATGTACAAATCCATGCGCTCCACCGTACCGACTGGCGGGCTGGCGGACGGCGGGGCGGGTGAGGAAATGTTTACCGGTCTCCTGGACGAGCATGTGGCCGCCGATACTCCCGAGCAATGGAAACACGGCCTGAGCGAGTCGATATACCGGCAGCTCAAGGCCGCTGTGCACGCGCAGAGCTCGGCCGTTCCACCTGAAAGCACGACCCTGATGCCGACTGGGGTCGACAAGTGAGTCATACCATGTTCATCAAGCACGCGAGCGAGACACCGGCGTCATGATGCAAACGTATCAAGAGCAGACTATAGCTAGAGACAGCCATCGCGTCAGCGCCGGCCCAATTGCACCGGCGGCGCTCGAAGCGCTGTCCGAGGCATTGCTTGCGGAGCGCCAACTGATTGACGATCTCACACAGGTCGTGCTCCGGCAGCGAGCTGCCATTGCGGTAGATGACCTGCAGGGGATCGATGATTCGGTGTTTGCCACTCACCGCATACTTCTCACACTTGGTGAAGCACGCACCGGCCGCCGCTCCATAAACGCGATGGTCGGATGCAAGGAAGAAACCGGCGTGAAGCACCTGGAAGACGCGCTTGGTCCGTGGATGACGCCTACGCTTCGCGCCGCGCGCGAGGAATTGCAGGGTGCAGCCGCCACGCTTTCGCGCGAAATCGGCATCAATCGCCGAATTCTCCGCGAGGCTATCGCGAACAGCGACTCTCTCGTGAGAGCGGCCGTCGGTGCCCCAACGGATGCGACTCAACAGGGCTACGGATCGGTAACCCCGGCCGCTTATACCCGCAGTGACGCGGCCGCCTTCTCGCGCACAGCATAGAGGCCAGCAATGTCAATCAACTCGGTACTTGGAACTGCGGCGCTGGCGCTACAGGCCCAGCAGGCTCTCATCGAGACGGCGTCGAACAACATCGCGAACGCGAACGTCGCGGGTTACAGCCGGCAAGTGGTCAACTTGCAGCCCAACACACCGCTGTACACGCCAATTGGCGCGATCGGTACTGGAGTCGTGGTGCAGGACATATCGCGCATTCGCGACACGATGCTCGATACCAATTTTCGCGCGCAGACAGCAACGACCGGTGGATACTCCACGCGCAGTGATATCCTGACATCCATCGGCCAGGTTTTTGGCGAGCCGTCGGATACTGGATTATCGAATGCCATGGATCAGTTCTACGCTGCGTGGGGTGACCTCGCCAACAACCCGAATAGTGGCGCCGCACAGAGCGTTGTGCAGCAGCGTGGGGCCGGAGTGGCGGCCACGCTTAATCAGTTCTCCAACAATCTTGACCAGCTGTCGTTCAATACGCTCGCTTCTGCGACGCAGCAGGTCAACGACATCAATCAGTACACGTCACAGATCGCCGCGATCAACAAACAGATTGTAGCGGCAGAGGCAAACGGGACCAAGGCCAACGATCTACGTGATCTGCGCGACAACGCAATCGACTCACTCAGCAAGATCGTTCCGGTGCGTGTCATCGACCATGACAACGGATCGGATACGATCTACGTCGCGGGTGCTACAGTCGTAGATGGATCTGATTCCAAGACTTTCAGCTTGCAGGGACCTGTAAGCTCCATCTCGCTACAAATGGACGGCCGCCCCTTTCTCACGCAAGCTCCTGGCGGTTCGCTCGGCGCGAATCTCGACGCTCTCCACACTGACATCCCGAATGCCAAGAGCCAGCTGGACTCCCTGGCAGCGGGACTCGTGAGAAGCGTCAACACGATCCATACCACTGGCTGGACTGCAGCAGGTGACGCACTGGGCGGATCCAACTGGAACCAGTCCGCCCCGCCGACCGGATCGAATGTAAACTTCTTCGATCCAGGCAAGGTCACTGCCGGCTCAATAAGTCTCTCGACGCAGGTTGCGTCGAACGCATCTTACATCTCTGCGGGAGATGTCCAGGGCGCGACCGGCAATAACAACATCGCCAACAGGGTCGCCGCTCTGCGAAACGATACCACGACGATGATCAAGTATGGCTCGACAACCGAGACGACGTCACTAAGCGAGTTCTATCGCGGCCTCGTGACTCGAGTGGGCGTTGCAACGAGTGATGCGACCTCTTCGGCAACCGTCTTCTCTACTCTCGCGCAGCAGGCTGACACGCAAAGGCAAAGTACAAGCGGCGTCTCGACCGATCAGGAACTCATATCGCTCACCAAGAGTCAGCAGGCGTACGCGGCCGCGGCCAAGATCATTATGACTGCCGACAGCATGTCGCAGACTTTGATCGACATGATCCGATAACCACGGCGTAGCCGGAAGCCAGACGGCTACCCGGAAATCGCGTTATTTTCTGCATATCGAATGCTGATTCTGGGGCGGCGGCCCGGCGATACGCTAATAATCGACGGTGGCATCAAGATCGTCGTACTACAGTGCGATCGCGGCGGCGTTCGCCTGGGGATCGAAGCACCCAGCGACGTGACGATCCTTCGCGGTGAGATCGTGAATCAGATTGCCGACGAAAACAAGCGCGCCAACGTCGTCTCGGACGGGAACGCGTGGGCAACTACGATCCCAGTCAAAAAGGGCTAGCAGCGCGGTTCTGTCGGGTGCGCTCAGTCGCGTCCTGCGCTCAGCAGCCGCCCGCGGACGGACGTGGCCGGCCCCGGCGGCCCCGCCGAGATAATAAGGTCCGGATCCTCGCTAACGAACGTGATGTGAACCCGAACAGGGCCTTCGGTAAACTGTCCGTTAATCTGTCCGATAGGCTGCTCCCTGACATCTCCGGCCTTGCGCAGCTCCGCGGCAGATACGAGCGCCACCACAAGCGCATGCGTGAGCAGACTGTGGTGGGCCAGCACTGGCGGTACATCCCGCCGCGCGACCATCTCAAAACTGATGTTTCTGCAAACTGGATGAAGAGCTGCCAGGGACACGGCGTCATCGACAATCCGCGTAGTCTCAAGGGCTTCCATCCCCTCGTCGTCCGGGGTGGCAAGGAGACGAAGGAGACGGATCGCCTCCTCCAGCCTTGGTACTTCGTCCACGAGTGCACGCAGAATCGAAGGGACGTTCGGATCGCTGGAGAGGATGTCCGATACGCCAGCAAGCGTAGCAACTCGATTGCTGATGGTGTGCGTTACACCGTGCAATAGTTTCTCGAGCACGGGAGCCCAGGCGTCGGGGCGTGCGGCGATCCGATTCGTGTCCAGTTTTGCCATTCGTTCGCCGATACTGACTCCTATGCGAAGAACATTAGCCAGTCACGCGCTGGCTGCGGGAAGTCCGGTAAGATACGCGTGTTTGTAATAATTGGCTTGGTAGTCGTGTTCGGTAGCATCCTGGGCGGATTCCTCATGGAACATGGCAAGATTGCAGCCCTGATCCAGATATCTGAATTCGTTGTAATCGGGGGTGCGGGTCTCGGCTCCATGATAATCGGCAATCCGCCGGCGCTCATCAAACGCATATTCGGATCGGTATTCGGGCTGCTCAAGCCGAATGTCTATACGGAAAAGGCGTACGGAGAGTTGCTGCAGCTGTTGTACGACGTTTTTCAGAAAGCACGCAAGGAAGGGCTTATCGGACTCGAAGCTCATATCGAAGATCCCGAGAAGTCCGACATCTTCAATAAATACCCGTCCGTCGCAAAGAACCATCACGCTGTCGCGTTTCTCACTGACACGCTGAAGGTGCTCCTCACCGGTGCGGTGGAAGATCATCATCTCTCCGAAATACTGGACCTCGATCTCGAGCGCCAGCATGAGGAAGCGATGCTGGTACCCGGCGCGCTCAACCGAGTCGGCGATGCGATGCCTGGATTCGGCATCGTTGCTGCCGTGCTCGGCGTGGTCATCACGATGGGCTCCATCGGCGGTGCGGCGTCCGAAATCGGCGAGAAGGTCGCTGCGGCGCTGGTCGGAACGTTCCTGGGAATTCTGTTGTCGTATGGTGTGATCGGACCAATAGCATCGGCCGTCGAGACGCGCATCAAGGCGGAAGAAGCGTACATGATGTCGATTCGTACTGCGCTTCTGGCATTCGCCCGTGGCGACTCGCCGATGACGGCGGTAGAGTTCGCACGACGCAACATCGAACCAGGCGATCGTCCAAGCTTCTCTGAGCTAGAGAACCTGACCCGCCGACGCGCGGCCTGAGTACTTATCGTGGCGACGGGAAAAGATCGGCCGATCATCATCATCAAGAAGCGGAAGAAAGCACACGCAGGCCATCACGGCGGTAGCTGGAAGGTCGCATATGCCGATTTCGTGACGGCAATGATGGCATTCTTCATGGTCATGTGGCTGCTGAGCATGGACCAGAAGATGAAGGATGCGATCGAAGGCTACTTCTCCAATCCGGTTGGCTTCAAGAAGGGCTTCTCCGCCGGGACCAACATTATCTCGAGCGGCAATTCACCGGCAGGCGAGATGAAGCCGCCGCTGCGCATTCTCATTCGCACATCGGAAGAGAAGAAATTTGGGGATCTCGCGCGCGATCTTCGCAATAGGCTCAACAGCTCGCCCGACCTGCGCGCACTCGGGGCGCACATTGAAGCTGTAAAGACCAAGAGTGGCCTGCGTATCGAACTGATCGAAACGAGGAGCGGCCAGACCTTCTTCCGAAACGGTTCGGCCGAGATGCTGCCGATTACGGTTGCTGCGTTGCAGCTGATTGGCACGGAACTGAGCGAACTCCAGACGCCAATCATCATCGAAGGGCACACCGACTCGCAGCCGTTTGGGACCTCCGCCGTTTACACCAACTGGGAACTCTCCGCTGACCGCGCCAATGCGGCGCGGCGCATGATCGAAGCCTCTGGCGTGGACCCGTCGCGAATACAGGAGGTCCGCGGGATGGCGGACCGTGATCTGAGAGTGCCGAGCAATCCACTCGATCCGGCGAACCGCCGAATATCGATCCTGCTTCCGTTCACGGTGCTTCCGGACGAACCTGATCCGGCCCAGGCCGTATCAGGCGACGCTTCGATCGTCAAACGATCAAGCTGACGAGTTCAGCGCTGTAACTCGCAGCCCCCGAGGTCCCGAAGGGATCGGCGCGGATCGCGTTACTTGCCCTGACGTGAGTCAGCCGTGGCGTCGAGGCTCCGCCACAGATACCAGGACGCGATCGTGCGATACGGTGCCCACTTGGCTCCGACTTCGAGCACTCGTTTGGGCGTAGGCAGCTTGCGCATGCGATATGCGCGCTGGATTCCCTTCTGGATTCCAAGGTCGAGGTCAGGAAGGACATCAGGGCGGCCGAGCCGGAACATCAGGAACATCTGCGCCGTCCACCGCCCGATCCCCTTCACCGAGATCAGCGCGGCGATTACGTCGTCGTCGGAGAGCTCGTGCAGAGAATCAATCGGGACCTTGCCTTCGAGCACACGCATGGCAAAGTCGCGCATATAGCCG
>JBDTAB010000214.1:0-6969 GCA_039924865.1 Gemmatimonadaceae bacterium
TCGTCCGAGCGCAGCGCCATTGCCCAGTTGCAGTGCTTGCCGCTCCCGTTGACGCCCGCGAACGGCTTCTCGGCGAGCAGCGCCTGCAGGCCGTGACGCAGCGCGATTCGCCTCAGGGTCGCCATCACAATCTGATTGTGATCCACCGCTATGTCGCTCTCTTCAAACATCGGCGCCATCTCGAACTGGCAGGGCGCCACCTCATTGTGCCGAGTTATGATAGGCACACTCAGCTTGTACAGCTCGTGCTCGACTTCTGCAATGCAGGCTTGTACCCGCTCCGGGATTCCGCCAAAGTAGTGATCCTCCAGCTGCTGCCCGCGCGAAGGTGGCGCGCCGATCAACGTCCGGCCGGCCATTACCAGGTCGGGACGCATTGAGAACAGGGCACGGTCGATCAGGAAGTACTCCTGCTCGGCGCCGAGCGTCGTGTAGACGCGCCGCACATTCTTGTCGCCCATGAGCTCGAGCAGTTCCGTGGCCTTCTGCGACAGAACGTCGGAACTGCGCAAGAGCGGCGTCATTTCATCGAGCGCCTCGCCGTTGTATCCGATAAAGACCGAGGGTACGCAGAGGGTGCGCGCACCGGAGGATTCCACTATGAAGACCGGGCTCGCCGGATTCCAGGCGGTGTACCCGCGAGCTTCCCACGTTGCGCGCAAACCGCCTGAAGGAAAGCTGGATGCGTCGGGCTCGCTCTGAATGAGCTGCGCGGCGGAGAACGATTCCACCGGCTCCAGTTCGTCATCGAACGTCAGGAACGCGTCGTGCTTCTCAGCGGTCAGTCCCGTCTGAGGTTGGAACCAGTGGGTGAAGTGCGTTACACCCCGCGAAACAGCCCAATCCTTGATAACCTGCGCGACCGTGGGCGCGATGGCGCGATCCAGCTTCTTGCCCTGCCGAATGGAGGAGAGCAGAGTGTCGAAGACCTCTTTGGGCAACTTCTCGCGCATCTGCCGCGCGCCAAAGGTATTTATGCCAAAGTACTCCGAAGTCCTGACCGGAGCCGGTGCGGTGGATTCGTTGCAAATGCGGGCGCTGATGTCCTGAACGGCGTTCTGGCGAGCGGTTGTCATTGAGGCAGTTGGCTGTTAAGCCGATTAAAGAATATTGCGAAACTTGCACGATCTGGGTATCAATCTGCATATTTGAGCCATCCGATGCAAGGAATTTGAGCTAAAAATGCAGAAACGCGATATTCTCGACATCACAAAGAAACAAGGCGTCCGCTTTTTGCGGCTCCAGTTCACCGATATCCTCGGCGTCAACAAGAACGTCGAAATCCCCGCCTCCCAGATCGAGAAGGCGCTGGACGGGGACGTCATGTTCGATGGCTCCTCAATAGAGGGGTTCGTCCGGGTCGAGGAGTCGGACATGTTTCTGGTCCCCGACCTCTCAACCTTCCAGGTCTATCCCTGGGGGGACCCCGACGCTCGCGTCGCTCGCCTCATCTGTGACGTCCATACACCCGACGGGCAACACTTCGAGGGCGATCCGCGCTGGGTCCTCAAACGGGCGCTCGCCCGCGCTCATTCCATGGGCTTCACCATGAACGCTGGCATGGAAGCCGAATTCTTTATGTTCCGGCCAGACACTGCCGGCCATGCGTCTACGGTCACACACGATGTCGGCAGCTACTTCGATCTTGCACCTTCCGACCTCGGCGAGGAGGCTCGGCGCGCAATAGTAATTGCGCTCGAAAAGATGGGCTTCGAGGTGGAAGCCGCCCACCACGAAGTCGCACACGGTCAACACGAGATCGACTTCCGCTACGCTGACGCCCTCCGTACCGCCGACAACATCGTCACGTTCAGGTTCGTGGTGAAATACGTCGCGCAACAGTTCGGGCTCGTCGCGTCCTTCATGCCCAAGCCGATCTTCGGACAGAGCGGGAGTGGAATGCACACCCATCAGTCCCTGTTCCACGGTAGCGAAAATGCCTTCTACGATCCCAACGGACAGTACGAACTCAGTGATACCGCACTGCATTACATCGGCGGCCTGCTAAAGCACGCTCGTGCCTGCACCGCGATAACAAATCCGCTCGTCAACTCGTACAAGCGGCTGCTCACCGGCTACGAGGCACCCGCCAACGTCGCCTGGTCCATGCGCAATCGGTCGCCGATGCTCAGAATTCCCGCGCGGCGCAAAATCGGCACCCGCGTCGAGCACCGCGCACCTGACCCTTCCGCAAATCCCTACCTCGCACTCGCCGTGATGCTGGCCGCTGGTCTCGATGGAATCGACACGCAGGCCGATTACCGCGAGCCGGTCAACGAAAACATTCGCGAGATGTCGCATCGCGAACGCAGACGGCTTCGCATCGACGATCTTCCACATGATCTCAACGAGGCATGCGACGAACTCGAAAAGGACGATGTGATCTGCGCCGCCCTGGGCCGCCACGTCACTGTCAACTTCCTCGCCGCCAAACGAGAGGAATGGAGCGAATACATGACGCAGATAAGCAAGTGGGAACTGGACAGCTATCTGGCTAAATACTGAATCGCGATTTACACCGCTGTTTACAACGCGGTTTGGCGCTCACAGGGTGAGCGCTCGCTTTGTTCGAATGTCGAACTTGCCGGTAACTCGGCCGCCCTCTACGCGTGTTATGCTCACCGTGCCACTGCTCCCAACCATATACATGGCCCCGGAATGCAGCGGAAGCGTGTCGTTGATCATCTGTGCACTCATCCCGAACAGCGCGGCGCCAGCCCGATACGGTGCCACGTCTCTGGACGGAAGCCCGAACCGCACTACGTAATTACGCGGCTCCGCCAGCTTTCCGGTCGGAGCGTACAACATGACGACGAACACTCGATCCGTAGGCAGCAACCCGGCTTTCGGTTCTCCGCCGCTGTGAGGCTCGCACCAGATTTCGTGAGCGTCGAAACCAGGCGGTGCAACATTGATTGTGCCACTCTGGATGTAGGTCGAGGCAGCACTGTCCGACGGCTGGAATACGGGAGCACTGTCCGCGAACACCTGACACGTACCGTCAGAGCGAAATTCCCCGGTCACGTGTACGGAGTGCTGGCGTGCCTCGTCCGACGACTGCGCGCGCCCTTCGGCTGATATCGTAACAAGCAGCGCGGTCGCAAGTGCAATCACGCACCGAAGCCCATGTTGCCGATGTCTGTTTTGGCCCATCCGGGATAATTGCGCCAACGCGCGAGATCCGCTGTATCCGGACCACGCGCGTTGGTGCAATTACTTCCAGTGTTCGGGGCGACGCTCCGTCAGTAGTCGAGCACGCACCCGAGCAGGCCGTCCTACAGCGCTCAACGCCCTATGACTATGGGTTGAGCATTCCGAGTTGGGCGCGACGCGCGCGAAGCAGTGCGAGCTCATCCGGGCTGAAACCATGCGGCGAATCGGGATTGCCCATGTATGCGCGAACCCGCTCTTCGACGCCAGCGTATTCGGCTGAGCTCATACCGTTAGCCGCCTGCAGCTTGACGCTTTCCAGGTGAGCATTGCGCGCCTGGCTCAATCGAGTGCCGTATTTCGCAATCTCCGTCTTCGCCCGCGCGATCGGGGCTGCGAAAGATGCCTCCGGAGGTGTGCGTTTTTCGCAGGCTGCACTCGCCTTGGCCGTCGCCTCCGAACTCTTCATCAAGCGTTCGCGGAGTTCAATCATCTTCGGGTCAGCTGCAGTTCGCTTGGACATTTCCGTCCCCATTGCCCTCAATTCTGTCATTGCTGCTGCATCACCCGCCTGCGCAGCTAGCGCCAGCTTCTTCATCTTCGCCGTGTCCATACCCGCGAATGGGCGAGATGCCAGTAGGGAATCGGATCTCTGCTGTTCCGGCGTCTCCTGATTGTTCTTTGCGCTGGCTTCGATCTGGCACTTCATTACCGCCGACATACGTGCTCCCTGGGGCGTTGATTGCGACAGTACTTCCATGCTATCCAGACGCTGCCCCTCCAGGTGCTCGGCCCTACTTCCCTTGATGTACGCGTCGATTCTGGCACTCGTAACCGTGAGTAATCCGTCACGACGGTTCGCTGGTTTGACTGCCTCATCCGGGTGGACCGCCCTTTTCGCGCGATTCACCAGGCCGCCCAATTGTGCCTGCGCCTTGACGGGTGATAGTGATAGAGCGGCGAAGCCAACCACCGCGGCTGCGCGTATGAAGCGTTTTATAGTCATGATGTTGGCTCCAGAGCGATGATCGATGTCGGTGTGCACGCGAAGCAGACAGTCGCACATCGCCGTACGCGTAACCGGCCAGTGAACGCGACACTCGCGCCCATGCGCTGACCTGTAAAAGAGGTGCGATGCTCTATATTGAGCGCGCACGGCGATGATTGTGCGACCTTATCGGGACTGCATGATCCGATCTAGCGCCGGGACTGGTCAATCATTGTCCACGGTTGTTTTAAGGTGCTCCACTGGCGCGCCAGTATCAGCCGCCACTGCTGTTGACCAACTCGCCCAGCTTGAGTTTCTCGATCTCCGCCTTGTGCACGTGAATGAAAGTGACATTGGCAGGGTTCACGTTTCCCGGGAGTACGGGTGCCTTCTGCTTCGTTTTCGCGTAACTGTCCTGCAGGCCATCTGCCATCGACGCCTGAAAGAAAGTGATGGTCGTCAGGAGGTAATCCCTGGTACTGAGCCCCGTCGATGCGATGGCCTGCCTGAACGGCGAAATTGCGTCGATACGCCGTACCTGATCATCGATTGTCCCGTCGCCATTATCAGACGCATCTGTCCACTTCTGCGCTTCGTCGCGATGGCTCTTGGCGTAGTTCTGAATGTTGATTCCTGCCTGTTTGAGCTCCGTCAGGTGGGCCATCGTGAGTGTGTACGAGCGGATTGCCCTGTTGAAGCTCACACTGTCAGCCCCGTGCTGCGCACGAAGGCCCTGCGGTGCAAGAAGGACGGCTCCGGCTAACAGCAACTGCGATGCGGCCTGTCGAATCATTGAGGCTCCAGGTGTCAGGTCAATTGCGTCGGTTACATCTTCACCAGTTCAACACGGCGGTTTATCTGCCGCCCTTCCGGCGTCGTATTCGGTGATACAGGCTTCGTGTCGCCGAAGCCTTTCGACGTAAGCCGCGATGGATCGATCTTGTACGTCGTGACCAGATATTGCCTTACAGCACCGGCGCGCTTCTCCGACAACGATTGGTTCGCCGCGGCATTCCCCACATTGTCCGTATGACCATCTATTTCGAGCTTGAGATCGGCGTGCTGCTGAAGCATCTGCCCGATCTCGGTCAGAGTCGGCGTCGACTCTCCCTGGATCGTCGATGAACCGGTGGCGAAGAGGATTCCATGCGTACTGACGCGGCCGCTCGCTGACAGCGCATCGTACAGAGGCTTGCCGCCTTCGGCGATTCGAATGCCCGTGATGAGGCTGCCATTGTCGTCGCCGTTCGCAATCTCCACTCCGATCACCTTGCCACGGCCAATGTTGAGCCCGGAGAGTTGGCCGAGGCGCTGGTTATTGATGTACACCTTTGCATATCCGCTATCGACCATCAGACGGCATGTTTCGAAGTCGTTTTCGCCGATACCGTTTGCGTCCTCGCCGGATTGCTTACTACCGTTGGCTCCCATTCCAGAAATCGAGGCAGCACCCTGGTCACATCGGAAATCGAAGTCAAGGTTGTCCTTGTCCTTTCCTATGTTGAAGTGCATGCCCATGCCGTTGCCGCCACTTCTGTGAAACACAACCTCGATCGTGAACCGCTGCGGAAGCGCCGACGGAAGATTGATGTACGCCGTCCCACCCGTAACCGAACGCATGTACTTGGTGCCCTTGATATCGACGACGGAAACGTTGCCGTCAGTTATATCGAGGTGCTTGGGCAGGTCGCCGACCTTGGCATCGGAAAAGTCTTCATAGTACAGCACCTTGTCGCCGGGAATGAAATCGTAGTTGAGCCACACACCAGCGCCAGGCGGGCTCGAAGCTGCCCCACCAGCATCTGAAGCCGAGCCGCCACCCTGCGCCGTCGTCATGGCATTGCTCGAGTCGGCGGCCGATACTGGTTTGCCGTTTTTGCCTACAACCTGAACCGGCTTGCCTGCGTCGACTGCCTTCTTTATGCAGGCACTATTCGTTGCCGCACACGTCACGCCCCCGGCGGTCTTGTCGACCACAGCTCCCGCTGCGCTGTCGGCTGTCTGATCGACCTTGTCCTGGACCTTTTGCTTGATGCGCGAGAGCAAGCCCTGCGCGCTGGCGGCCTGAGGCACCGACACGGCCGCTATCAGGGCGGCGCCTGCGAGGACGTACGGCAATCGGATGAACTTCATTCGATGACTCCGGGCTGGAAATGTGGGTCCCACCTGTACGGATCGCGATCAGAGAATCTCATGTCGTCCCGCGATCCGACTGGCGGAACACAGCTACACACGTATCTTCTCCGATTGACGTGGTGCTAGTATACTGGGCCAGTCTCATTTTTAGATCACGATATCAACTCCTTGCACCACAACGACTTCCGCCTCCTTACGCTCGGACGGCTGGCTCTCGTGCACGGACCGTCCGGCGAAGAAGTGCCGGGCTGCCAACGCCGCAAGCTGGCTCTGCTCGCCTATCTCGCTCTCGCCGAGCGACCTATCGCTCGAGCCAGTCTCGTCGAAATGTTCTGGGGCGACGAGGAAGAGGAGCGCGCCCGGCACTCGCTGAGCAATGCCCTCTGGTTCCTTCGCCATACGCTCGGCCCTGACTCGATCACGTCACGCCGTGCCGATATATCCCTGTCTGCCGAGGCGGGAGTGCTAATAGATGCCGCGGAATTGCTCGACGCAGCGAAGCGCGGTGATTACGCGCGCGTCGCCGAGCTTTACGCCGGCCCTTTCCTTGAAGGTGTCTACATTCCGGAGTCCGACACATTCGAGCAGTGGGTTTCGTCTCGGCGTACCACGCTCGAGCTCGCATTTACAAAGGCCTGCGCCTCAGGTTGTGGCGCGGCCGCCAGCCGCCGCGATTGGGCTGGATGCGCCGCGCT